>NZ_JAFLNG010000002.1 GCF_017427025.1 Streptomyces sp. FH025 | reverse complement strand
TTGGGGGCCGACCACCCGACCGACGCAAGGACACCACCATGGCCGAGCGGCCCCTGACGCTGATGGCAGTGCACGCCCACCCCGACGACGAGGCCACCGGCACCGGCGGCACCCTGGCCCGCTACGCCGCCGAGGGCGTGCGCACCGTCCTCGTCACCTGCACCGACGGCGGCTGCGGCGACGGCCCCGGCGGCGTCAAGCCCGGCGAGGACGGCCACGACCCGGCCGCCGTCGCCGCCGTGCGCCTCAGGGAACTCCAGGCCAGCTGCCGCATCCTCGGCATCGGCCACCTGGAGATGCTCGGCTACGCCGACTCCGGAATGATGGGCTGGCCCGCCAACGACGCACCCGGCTCGTTCTGGAGCACCCCCGTCGCCGACGGCGCCGCCCGCCTCGCCGACCTGATGCGCCTGCACCGCCCCGACGTCGTCGTCACCTACGACGAGAACGGCTTCTACGGCCACCCCGACCACATCCAGGCCAACCGCATCACCATGGCCGCCCTGGCCCTCGTCCCCGACCTGGACCCCAAGGTCTACTGGACCACCGCCCCGCACTCGATGATGCGACGCGTCGGCGAGGCCGTACGCGAGTCCGGCGGCGACTGGGACGCCCCCGCCGAGCCCAACGGGTCGGGGCCCAACGGGTCGGGGCCCGACGGCCAGGCCCCCGAGCCGCCGCAGATCGGGCTGCCCGACGAGGAGATCACCACCTGGGTGGACGCCGCCGCCTTCGGCGACCGCAAGTTCGACGCGCTGGCCGCCCACGCCAGCCAGAGCGAGAACATCTTCTTCCTCAAGATGGGCCGGGAGCGCTTCACCGAACTCATGGGCCGGGAGGCCTACCTGCGCGTGCGCGACACCACCGGCGCCGCCCTCCCCGAACAGGACCTCTTCGCCGGCCTGCGCTGACCCCGCCCCCGGACACGCCTTCGCCCCGGCCCGCATGTTCGCGCGGGCCGGGGCGAAGGCGCGATGTTCAGCGTGATCCAGCGAGGAACCCCGGGCGTTGACGCCCGGGTGGGGGGCACCTCCCGCTCGCGGGGGCGAATCGCCTCCCGAGTCCCGGCGGCGCGGAGCGTCGCCCGGCCGCGACCGCGATCCTGCGCCAGGGCCTCCAGGCGTGGCTCACCGACCTGAAGGCCGCCGCCGAGGCGCGGCACTGACCTCCTACCGCGCCCGTCCGGCCCCGCTCCCGTGCGAGTACGCAGGTCAGCAGCGGGGCCGGTGGCGCGCGCGGGGCCCGGGGACCACCAGAATGGTGCGCACAGTTCCCCGAAAGTTCGAAGAAAGCGAAACCCCACCATGGATCTCGGCGTGCGCTGGAAGCTGCACGGTGACGGGCGTACGCCCGCACCGGGAGCGGTCGTCCGCCCCGACGAACGGCTCTCCTGGCCCCGCACGGCAGGGCTCGGCGCCCAGCACGTGGTGGCCATGTTCGGCGCGAGCTTCGTGGCGCCCGTGCTGATGGGGCTCGACCCCAACCTGGCGATCATGATGTCCGGCGTCGCGACCATGATCTTCCTGCTGGCCACCCGCGGCCGGGTGCCCAGCTACCTCGGCTGCTCGCTGTCCTTCGTGGGCGTGGCCGCGGTGATCCGGGCGCAGGGCGGCACCAGCGCGACGGTGACCGGCGCGGTGTTCGTGGTGGGCGTGGCGCTGTTCCTGGTGGGCCTGGCGGTCCAGCGGTTCGGGGCGAAGATCATCCACGCGGCGATGCCGCCGATCGTCACCGGCGCGGTCGTCATGCTGATCGGCTTCAACCTGGCCCCCGTCACCGCCTCGACGTACTGGCCGCAGGACCAGTGGACGGCGATCCTGGTGATGCTGTTCACCGGGCTCGCGGTGGTGTGCCTGCGCGGTTTCTGGTCCCGGGTGGCGATCTTCCTCGGCCTGCTCTTCGGGTACGGGATCTCCTTCCTGTTCGACCGGGTCTTCGGGAAGATCCACTCGGTGGACGCCGGCGGCCACATGACCGACCACTGGCGCCTGGACCTGTCGGGCGTCGGCAAGGCGGACTGGATCGGCCTGCCCGCCTTCCACGGCCCCTCCTTCCAGTGGTCGGCGATCCTGGTCGCGCTGCCCGTGGTGATCGCGCTGGTCGCCGAGAACGCCGGGCACGTCAAGGCCGTGGGCGAGATGACCGGCCAGCACCTGGACGACAAGCTCGGCACCGCGATCTCCGCCGACGGCGTCGGCTCGATGCTCTCCACCGCGCTCGGCGGCCCGCCGAACACCACGTACTCGGAGAACATCGGCGTCATGGCCGCCACCCGGGTCTACTCCACCGCCGCCTACTGGGCCGCGGCCTGCTTCGCGCTGCTGTTCGGCATCTGCCCCAAGTTCGGCGCCATCGTGGCCGCGATCCCCGGCGGGGTGCTCGGCGGCATCACCGTCATCCTGTACGGCATGATCGGCCTGCTCGGCGCGCAGATCTGGACCAAGGCCCGGGTGGACCTGCGCAACCCGCTGAACCTGGTGCCGGCCGCGGCGGGCATCATCATCGGCATCGGCAACGTGACGATGAAGTTCACCGACACCTTCAGCCTCAGCGGCATCGCGCTGGGCACCCTGGTCGTCATCACCGGCTACCACACCCTGCGGGCGCTGGCCCCGGCGCACCTCAAGACGCAGGAGCCGCTGCTGGACGAGGGCACCTCCTCCTACGACGAGCCCTTCGAGGAGAACGCCGAGAACACCGGGAACACCGGGCAGCCGCGCACCCCGTAGCCGGCGGATCCCGCACCGTCCCGACGACCTGGCCACCGCAGAGCGGCCAGGTCGTCGCCGTTTCGGCGCCCGGAAGGTGCCCGGATCGCGTCGGCCACCGTCGGGTTCCGGCCATGCCGGGTCCGAAGATCCGTCAATGACATGTCACACCCTATTAACCTCGCCGGACGCCGTGAGAGCATGCGGCGCGCGCTCCAGCCGCCTCCCCCTCCCCCGCCTGAGGTGCGCTCTCGTCTGACCTCCCCCACTAAGGATTGACGTTGCGTCCGCTCTCACGCGTGCCCATATTCCTGGCCTCGATCGCCGCGGCCACCACCACCCTCCTCGGCCTGGCGGCCACGCCGAGCCTGGCCGCCGCTCCCACGCCCACACCCGTCCCCTCCGTCCGGCCGGCCTCCGCCGATCGCCTGCCGCTGACCGGCGCCGCCACCACGGACCCCGCCAGCCCCGGCGTGCCGCAGGGTCACCGGCTCACGCCCGCCCAGCTTCCGCCGCTCAGTGCGCCGGCCTCGCCCGAGCCGGCCCCGTCCAAGGCCGCTCCGCACGCCTTCGCGGCGGCCCCCGCGGCCACCGCGTCGTGCTCCCCGGCCGACTTCAGCGGCCGCTCCGGCGCCGCCCTCGTGTCCTTCGTCAAGGCCTCGACGCCCCAGTGCGTCAGCACGCTGTTCTACACATCCGGCTCGGAGGCCTCGGCGGTGTTCCGCCAGAGCCAGATGGCGACGGTGGCCGACGCCTTCCAGGGCGCCGCCGCCACCTACCCCGGGGACAACTCCACGAGCGTCCAGCAGCTCGTCCTCTTCCTGCGCGCCGGCTACTACGTGCAGTCCAACGACCCCAAGCACATCCCCGGCTTCGACAGCTCGCTCACCGGCGCGGTGGCACGCGGCATCGACACGTTCATAGCCGGCCCGCACTTCGCCGATGCGACCGACGCCAACGGCCAGGTCGCCTCCGAAGTCGTCATCCTCACCGACAACACGAGTCTGCAGGGCCGCTACCTCGGCACCTACAAGCAGGTAGTGAACGGCTACAACGACTCGTACAACGCCTCCAAGAACCTGGCCAACCTCGTCAACAGCGTCTTCAACGCGCTGGACCGCGGCCATGACGTCCCGGACTTCGTCACCGCCGTCACCGCGGACCCGAGCATCATCGACACGCTCAACGCCTTCGCCCGGAACCACCGTGACCTGCTGGGCACCGACAACGCGTATCTGGACGCCAACGCCGGCTTCGAAGTGGCCCGCTTCCTCAAGTACCCGGCCTTCCAGGCCAAGGTTCGGCCGCTGGTCAAGGCCCTTCTCGACACCTCGTCGATGACCGGCCCGACCGCCCCGCTGTGGGTCGGTACCGCCGCCAGGGCCAACTTCTTCGACCCGGACCAGTGCTCCTACTACGGCGTCTGCGACCTGACCAACCGGCTGACGAAGGCCGCGCTGCCGATCAGCTACACCTGCGACGCCGGCCGCACCATCCTGGCGCAGGACCTGACCGCGGCCGACCTCGCCGCCGTCTGCGCCAACCTCAAGGGCGAGGACGCGTTCTTCCACAACCTCGTGAGGGACAACGGCCCCGTCCCGGGCCAGTACGAGTCGTCCGTGCAGATCGTGGTCTTCGCCAGCCAGGCGGACTACCGCACCTACGCCGGGGCGATCTTCGGCGCCAACACCAACAACGGCGGCATCACCCTGACCGGCGACCCGAGCAAGCCGGCCAACCAGGTCGTCTCGATCATGTACCGGCACCCGACCGACAACGGCTTCACCGCCCGGATCTGGAACCTCAACCACGAGTACGCCCACGTCCTGGACGCCCGCTACGACTTCAAGGGCGACTTCTGGCAGCAGGTCAGCGTCCCCGACCTGTGGTGGCTCGAAGGCGTCGCCGAGTACGTCTCCTACACCTACCGAGGCGTCACCGACACCATGGCGGTGGCCCAGGCCCCCAAGCACACCTACACGCTCAGCACCCTGTTCCAGAGCACCTACCTCAACAGTGACCTCACCCGCACCTACCCGTGGGGCTACCTGGCCGTGCGCCACATGGTCGAGCGGTACCCGAGCGTCATCCAGGGCATGCTCTACTACTTCCGCACCGGCAACTACGCCCAGGGCTACGGCTACTACAACGCCATCGGCACCCTCTACGACGCCGGCTTCAACTCCTGGCTCGACGCCTGCGCCACCGACCTCTGCCTGTCCCCGGGCACGCCGACCGCCGCCTTCGACGCCACCGTCACCGGCCTGACCGCCCAACTGACCGACCGCTCCACGGAGACCGGCGGCAAGGGCACCATCACCTCCCGGGCCTGGAACTTCGGCGACGGCACCACCTCCACGGAGGCCTCCCCGTGGAAGACGTACGCCGCGCCCGGCACCTACACCGTCACGCTGACCGTCACCGACAGCAACGGGAAGACCGCCACCACCAGCAAGCCCGTCACCGCCACTCCCCCGGCCGCCCCCACCGCCTGCACCGGGGCGGACGCGCGGGCCATGGACCGCAACTGCTTCCGCACCGGCCGCTCCGCCGACGCCGGCAGCCTGGACATGCTGTACATCTACATGCCCGCCGGCACCGTGACCCTCAACGTCACCACGACCGGCGGCACCGGCACGGCCTACCTCTACTACAACTCCGGCACCTGGGCCTCCGACACCGCCTACACCGCCTCGTCCACCAACAACGGCAACCAGAGCATCACCGTCACCAACTCGACGGCCGGCTACCGCTACATCAGCCTCTACGGCAAGACCGCGTTCAGCGGCGTCACCGTCACCACCCAGTACTGACCGAACCGGCGGAAGTGGCCCTTCGGCTACTTCCGCCGGTCGTTCCGCCTGGTCCGACGGGCCGTCAGATGGTCGAATCACACGCAGCGATCCGACCATTCACTTCCCCCGGGAGCGGCATGTCCCCTCTGCCCCACCACCGCAAGGCCACCGTCGCGGCCATGGCCCTCGCCACCCTCGCGATCTCCTGCGGCAGTTCCTCCGCCGCTACAGCGGGCACGGTCCTGTGGACCCCGAGCACCGCCAAGGGCCCGTCCTCCTTCGCCGCCGTCCAGTGCGCGGCCGGCAACTTCGGCGTCACCAAGGACGCCGCCAAGGGCAACGTGTGGCGGGCCTTCCAGGCGGGCGGCGAGGAGCGCTGCGAGACGCTCAGCCCCGACCTGAAGGAGGGCGACACCTTCTACCTGGGCTGGTCGTCCAAGGTGGACATCAAGGACACCAACAGCCGCTACGTCTTCCAGCTCAAGTGCTCCCCGAGCACCGACACCGCCAACCACCCCATCGAGATCGACGCGACCACCGGCCGCATCCGCCTCCAGGAGTGGGACACCCAGCACGTCGCCCACCCCCTGTGGACCGCGCCGGTCAAGAACAACGAGTGGCACTCCTACGCCCTGAAGATCCGCCTGGGCCGCACCGACGGCACCATCGACTTCTGGTTCGACGGCGTCAAGCAGACCTTCACCACGGGCTCGGGCACCTTCAAGGGCACCACCTGGGACGGCGACCGCAACTACCTCAAGTGGGGCGCCTACCACCCGTCTTCGGGAGACGCCACCAACACCTTCACCAGCCCCATCATGGCCACCACCCTGGAAGCCGCCACCGCCGGCTCATAAGACCAACTTCGACGGGGGAGACCCGCAGGCCCGGACCGCCACACGCGCGGTCCGGGCCTGCGGTCGTCCCGGTTGGCGGTCAGTGGAGGAACGACCACGGCCCCAAGCGCCCCCACGCCACGAACGCGGCCAGCACGATGTAGAGCACGTCCACCGCGACGAGCCGGTACTCCTGCCGCCGGAGGCGCACCGCCGCAGCCCCGGCCATCAGCAGCACCAGCCCGAGTGCGGCCAGCGGCACGAACACCGGCGCCACGTCGAGTACGGCGGGCAGGACCAGCCCCACCGCGGCCAGCACCTCGACGGCGCCGATCGCCTTCACCCCGCCGGCGCTGAAGTCCTCGACCCAGCGCCCGCTGCGTCCTGCGGCAGCGATCCTCTCCTTCGGAGTGACCATCTTGAAGGCGCCGCCGAGCAGGTAGGCGGCGGCCAGCAGTGCGGTGACGATCCACAGCGCGAGGTTCACGGCGTTCTCCTTGTCGGACGGTCGGGCGGATCAGAGGGTGTGACGCTGTCCGGCCCGGTAGCCGCCGGCGGGCTGGCGGGTCATCACGTTGCCCCGGTTGAAGGCGTTGATCACCGCGATCAGGCTCACCAGGGCGGCGAGTTGCTCGGCGTCGTAGTGTTCGGCGGCCCTCTCCCACACCTCGTCGCCGACCGGGCCGGCCGCGTCGGCGAGCCGGGTGCCCTCCTCAGCCAGCTCAAGGGCGGCCCGCTCGGCCTCGGTGAACACGGTGGCCTCGCGCCACACCGCCACCAGGTTCAGCCGGGTCGCCTCCTCGCCGGCGTGCACGGCGTCCTTGAAGTGCATGTCGACGCAGTGGCCGCAGCCGTTGATCTGGCTGGCCCGCAGCTTGACCAGCTCCTGGGTGGCGACCGGCAGCGTGGACTCCAGCAGGACCTGGTTGGCGGCGATCAGGTGCTTGAAGACCTTGCCCATGACGGGGCTGGCGAAGGGGTTCAGGCGGGCTTCCACGGCGTGCTCCTCGGTACGTTGTCCACTACTGGCTTGTTCACTGGCGCCCTCTAGGACAGGGCGCCCGGTCAGGTTGTGACAGGCACGGGATGTGACGCGCGACACCCCCTGGCGGGGTGGGCGCGGAAGAGGAGGGGTTCCATGGCGGGATCGGCGGGTGCGGCGGACGCGGTCGGGTACCGGCCGCTGCTGTTCTCCATCGCCTACGGCATGACGGGTTCGGTGGGCGACGCCGAGGACCTCGTCCAGGACACCTTCCTCAACCTCACCCGCGCCCGGCGCTCCGGCACCGCGATCACCAACCTGAAGGCGTACCTGACCACCTCGGTCACCCGGCTCGGCATCAACCACCTCGACTCGGCGCGGGTGCGGCGCGAGACCTACGTCGGCCAGTGGCTGCCCGAACCGGTCGTCGCCTTCGCCGACCGCCCCGACGGCCCGGCCGAGCACGCCGAGCTGACCGACGCGCTGTCGATGGCCTTCCTGGTGATGCTCGAGGCGCTCTCCCCCGTCGAGCGCGCGGTGTTCGTCCTGCGCGAGGCCTTGGGATACGGCTACCCGGAGGTCGCGGAGCTGACCGGCAAGTCCGAGGCGAACTGCCGTCAGATCCTCACCCGGGCCAGGAAGCGCCTCGCGCTCGGCGCGGACGCCCCGTTGCCGCCGACTCGGCGCGCGGAGGGCGACGAGCTCGCCCGCCGCTTCTTCGAGGTCGCCGCGGGCGGAGACCTCGAAGAACTGCTCGGCATGCTCGCCCCCGACGTCGTCCTGCACGGCGACGGCGGCGGCAAGGCACAGGCCATCGGCCGCTCGGTCGACAACCCGCGCCAGGTCGCCCAACTGCTCGTCAGCGGTCTGCGCCGGATCGCCGTCCTCGGCGCCAGCCTGGTGCCGGCCCGGGTCAACGGCCGCCCCGGCGTGGTCGCGTACGACGGCGAGGGGCGGGTGCTCAACGTGGTCGCGCTCGACTTCGCCGCCGACGGCACGGTCCGCGAGATCCACGCGGTGGCCAACCCCGACAAGCTCGGCCACCTGGGCGAGGTGTCCGACCTCGGGCTGCGCAGGACCCGGCAGCGGTAGAGCGTGAGGCCCCTTCGGCGACAACCGCAGGCCCGGACCGCGACACGCGGCCCGGGCCTGCGGGGTTCACGACGCCTGCCCACCCCTGCGCCGCCCCGATGCGGCCCTGCAACTGGCCGGGCAGGCGGACGGGCGTCTGCCCGCAGCGGCGCGGGCGATGCTCGCCACCGTCACCGCTCAGGCCCACGCCCTGAGCGGTGACGAGCGGCAGGCGACCCGGCACCTGCTGGCCGCCGAGCGCACCTACGAGCGCGTCACCGATCTCGCCTCGGGACCGGCTTGGACGGCCACGATCACTGCCGCCAAGGTCGGCAGCGACACCGGCTTCGCGCTCTACCTGCTGTCCGTCGCCGCCGGCCGCGACAACCCCCAGGTCGTCGCCAACCTGCGCCGGGCCGCGGAGGCCGACACCGCCCAGGCCCGGGTACGGGCGATGGCCACCACGCGCCTGGCCACCGTGCTCTACCGGCAGGGGGAGCGCACCGAAGCCGACCACCACGCCGCCCGGGCCACCGCGCTCGCCACCACCGTCGGCTCCGCCCGGCTGGCGTCCGCCCTCGCCGACATGCGCCACGCCGCCGACGCACTGACCGCCCGGTGACTCACGGCGGCGGCCGGTGAGCGCCCGGCTGGGAAGTCCCAGCCGAGCGTGTTCAGACGTTGACGACCCGGAACTTGACGAACTCCTCGCCGGGTTCACGGAGTTCGCCCGCGGCCAGCAGCCAGCGCTCCCTGTCGGGCACCGTGGTGGTCTTGACATACCGCTTGGTGCCCACGACCTTGACGTAGTACAGGCCCTCTCCCGCGTCCTCGATGTCCCACCGCGTGCGGCAGCTGCTCTCGTCGAGCCTGATGTCGTTTCCGGAGAGGCACCAGGTCCGGTAGCCGGCCCAGGTGGAGCTCGTGAACTCGAACGTGAAGTCCCCGTTGCCGTCCAGCGAGACCTCGATGCGAGTGCCGTTGCCCGGCTGGTTCGTCAGGAGCACGTAGTCCCAGTTGTCGTAGGCCTCGAAGGTCGCCCCCCGGCCCGAGTCGGCCTGGACGAGGTAGAAGGGGGCGTACCAGGCGCTCCTCTTCGCCTTCAGGAGTCGCGCGAGGGGTGCGGGGACCGCAGTGCGGTGGCGCGCGCCGGCCTGCGCGGTTGCCACCGGAGTGGTGAGCGCCAGCAGCGCCAGGCAGCCGGTCACGGCGAGCGCCCTCCTGCGGATCGGGCGGTGCATTGCCGACGTCCATCCGGGCATGTTCGCAACGGTCCTTGTCTCTTGCCGCCTTTGACGTGCCCACCAGTCTGGTCGATCGCGTGGGAGGCGTTTCCGCGACAGGTTCCGCCGCATCGGCGAATTAGCTCGAAGGAGGGAGCTGGACATCGACTGACCGCTCGGTTCCGGGGCCCTCGACGACCGGACGCCCGGCCGGGAACCCCCAGCCGGGCGTCCGGCCGAACTCAAACTTCGCCGAACTCGCCGCCCGCCGCGCCCCGGGGCCCCGGGGCGCGGCGGTGGAGCGGGACCGGCCGGCCGTCGGTCAGGAACCCATGACCGTCCAGTACACGGCGGCGTTGTTGCCGCCGCCGCCGTTCATCGCGAAGCGGAACATCGGGTCGGAACCGGCGGTGTCGTAGCTGTTGCTGCCGGCGTACGGGTTGGCCCAGTGGAGCTGGACGCGCTTGCCGTTGAGCGCGCCGTTCTGACAGTTCTCCGCGTCGTAGATGACGTGGCCCTCGGTGCCGGTGAGGAAGCCGTTGCTCTCGGACTGCCAGCGCCCCGTCGACCCGTCGCTCATGACGGCCACCGGAGCCAGGCCGTCCGACCAGACGCCGTGGTCCAGCCAGGAGTTCACCAGGCGCAGTTCGCAGCCCGTCCAGTTGACGACCGAGACCTGCGTGCTGCGCGCCGCGGTCATCGGCTGCGCCACCGCGTCGCGGTGGCCGGTGGCCGCGCCGGCCGGGGCGGCCGTCGCGAACAGCGCGGCGACGCCCGCCGCGGCCAGGGCAGAGGTGATCAGAGCCTTCCGCTTTGCCATCGGATGTTCCTCTCGCTCTCGGACCGCACCGGACGTGCGGTCGTCCTGCTCCGAAGGCTCGGCCGTGCCAGTAGACAAACGATTGACAAGGACGGGGCCGCCCATCGCCGGACCCGCCGAGGAAGGCCTCCACGGTTCCAGGGCGATCGAAACCCGCAACTCCCCTACCAGCCAAGATTCCTGTGCCGCGAGGGGAGGAACGGCCGACTCCGGGTTCGCGTCCGCGAGGTCAGAGAGCGGTGGAGAGCGCCACGTGGCGCCACTGGTCGAGTTCGCGCCGCACCAGGTCCAGCTTCGCCTCGATACGCTCGACCGCGTCCGCGCCCAGCTGGAGGCGCAGCGGGGGTTCGGCGGTCTCGGTGATGTCGACGATGGCCTTGGCGGCCTTGGCCGGGTCGCCGGGCTGGTGGCCGTCGTTGTGGGCGATTGCTTCGCGCGCCGGTCCCGTGCTTTCGGTGTAGTCGGCGATGGTGGCCGGCTCGACCTGGAGGCTGGAGTCGGCGAGGAAGTCCGTGCGGAAGCCGCCCGGTTCGACGATGGTGACGCGGATGCCGAGGGGGGCGAGTTCGCCGTGCAGGGCTTCGGTGATGCCTTCGAGGGCGAACTTCGACGCGCCGTACAGGCCCGCCCCCGGGGCGGTGGAGAAGCCGGCCACGGAGCCGATGTTGAGCACGTGGCCGGAGCGCTGGGCGCGCAGGGTCGGCAGCGTGGCGCGCAGCGTGTTGAGCACGCCGAACACGTTGACGTCGAACTGCGCCCGGGCGGCTTCGTCGGGGATCTCCTCGATCGCGCCGACGACGCCGTACCCGGCGTTGTTGACCACGACGTCGATGCGGCCGAACCGGTCCAGCCCGGCCTGGACGGCGGCCTCCAGCTGCTGCGGGTCGGTCACGTCCGCGTTCACCGCGAGCAGTTCGTTCGGCGTGTGCGGGTAGGCCTTGAGGACGGCCGAGGCGTCCCTCGCCGTGGCGATCACGCTGTGTCCCCGGTCCAGCGCCTCACGGGTGATCTCCGCGCCGAACCCCCGCGACGCGCCGGTGACGAACCAGATGCTCATATTCTCCCCTGTTCCGATGGCCCGACGGGCCGACGGGCCGACGCTAGCCCCTGGAGTGCGCTCTAGATCAACAGCTTTGTGACGGGCGGACGTTCGCCGCCCTTCCGCGCCCTCCCCTGCTCACGCGGAAACGCTCGGCTGGGCAACCCCAGCCGAGCGTTCGGTCGAACTCTCGTGTTGCACGTGCCCTCCGGGACCAGCCCTGGCCTTCGGGGCGGGAAGGAACTACAGCAGGGCTTCCGAACCGTGGAGCTCCACGTAGCCGACGACCTGCCGCAGGCGCAGGAAGCTCGTGACGTTGTTCCCGATCACCCGCACCGTAGCCGGCTGGCCGTGCTGCCAGTTGTGCGCGGCCCGGGAGAGGGCGCCCCACTGGTTCTCCAGCTCGGCGTAGTCACGGCTCAACTGGTAGTTGGTGAAGCCGTTGATGTTGCCGTAGATGCGGTTGAAGATCGGCCCGAACCGGGCGGCTTCCGAGAAGATGGTGATGGCCATCAGCATGCCCCGGTCGGCGCGCGTCGCGTCCCACTGCCCCATGTTGTGCAGGTCCCACATCGCGTTGAAGATGTTGGTGGAGCCGAGGTAGAGGTTCTCCCGGGTGCTTCCTCCGGTGAGGCTGGCGTAGCTGCCGTTTCGCGGCATGAGCTGCGGCCTCACGCCCAGGATGTTCTGGAACTGCTGCTCGCGGCCGTCCCGGAAGGCCCAGTGCACGTTGGCGCCAGGGGAGTAGAAGCCCGCGACGTAGAGGCTGTCGGCCCAGATGTAGATGGAGACGAGGTCGCTGCCCTCGTTCCTCACGCGGACCTGGATCAGCTGATTGGTGTTGCGGGTGGTCTGCTGGACGAGCCCGCCGTTCTCGGTGTTGGTGGCGTCCCCGTAGGTTACCCGGTGGATCGTGTCGATCAGGTTCCAGTAGCGGGTGGCGTGCTCGCCCCGCCCGCCGGTGATGTTCGTGATGTCCCAGTCGATGATCGGCCAGTTCTGCTGCTGCGTCACCGCGCGGCTCACGGACGAGAGCTGGGCCGGGCCGACCGCCGGGGTGGGCGTCGCGGAGGCCGTGCCGGCGAGGGGCACGAGGATCGCGGTGGCGGCCGCGACCGAAAGCAGCGCGGAGCGAGTCCTGTTGAACACGGTGGTCCTCTCAAGGGGTTGCCTGTACAGGACTCGATCGACCACGGCTCCGGAGCAGGAGGACAAGCGACCGGCGCTGCCGGACGACACGAGGGCTCCCGCCCGGAGGTTGTCGAGGTGGTCCTGACGTTTCGGTCTCAGCATGTACGCGCCCACGGCTCCGCCGTTGCCTGGCGATGCATGCCATCTGATCTCTGCGCGCACGGTGCCCCGAAGCGCGAAACGCTCGGCTGGGAAACCCCAGCCGAGCGTTCAGCCGAACTCGAGCGGTTGCACGTGCCCTCTGGGGCCGACCCCGGGCTTCGGCTCAGACGTCGCCGAACTCGCCACTACGGACGGCGGTAACGAACGACTTCCAGGCCTCGGCAGGAAAGGCCAGGGCCGGGCCCTGAGGGTCCTTGGAGTCACGGACCCTGCCCGGGCATGCGTCGTCTACCTCGATGCAGCCGCCCCCGCCATTGCTGTAGGTGCTCTTGCGCCACTTGGCGCCACTTGGGTCATACATGGTCCAGTTCCTTCCGTGCCTCCCGGATCATGGCCAAACTGTCCGGCTGGCTGAGCGCGTCGACCTGGAGTCGATCGTATCTATCGACCCACCGGGCCACCGTCCCGGCATCTTGTTCCAGGTATCCCCGTTGAAGCGTCTCCGTGTATCCGACCAGAGTCCGATTTGGGAGGGTCAAGAGCGTGACGGGGTGCGACAGCGGCCGATCCTCAGCAAGGCGGTACGGGGCGACCTGGATGATCACATTCGGGCGCCCACTGAGACTCTCCAAGTGAGAGAGCTGCGTGGCCATGACTTCCCGACCACCGATCGGCCGGCGCAGGGCGCCTTCATCCAGAACAGCATGGATCGTCGCGCCCCTGTCGAGGATGAGTTGACGTTGGGCCAGCAAGTCGAGCCGCCCGTCGGCTTGCTCCCGAGTCGCTTCCCCACGTCGGACGATGCCAGCTTCGTAAGCGGCACTGTAGTCCGGGTGCTGAAGTATGCCCGACACCATGTCCGTGTCGAACAGTCTGGCTGCGATTGCTTCGCGTTCACGGCGAAGGTACTCGGAGAACCCGGGCAACAAAGCGCCGTTCTTCCAACTCCACCAAAGCCCCGTCAGAGCACCACCAGCGTCGAGGGCGGCGTCCACGCGTTCTACGAACTTTAAAGACGGAGCTTGTTTGGCTCGCTCCACGTTCGAGATGTAGACGTTGGAGTACCCGACTCGTTTGCCAAGCTCGATCTGTGTCATCCCTTTGGCCTGGCGCGACCTGCTGATTTGAACTGCAAGTGCTTCCAATGGAGATGACGTTGGATCAAGTGTGCGACGAACCAAGATCGCCTTCTTTAAAATCAGACGGACTAGAGATTTGAAACTCTTCCGATCCTAGAGGAAGCTGAGCCACCCTGGTAGTCAGACGGTCACGGACCGAAGTCGTCCGCTGGCGAAGTGCTGACCACACCCCTGCGGCATCCCTCACGGAGACCCCCATGCCTGACACCCAGAGACCCCCCATCCACTTCCAACTCCACGAGGTGGTGCAGGACTTCAGCCTCCTGGAGGACGGCGAGCCCCGCGAAGGCGTCTTCGTGGAGTCCTTGTTCAACAAGGCGGTTCTCCGGCCCCTCGGGGCGACCGGGCCCGAGTGGCGGGTCGACCCGGGCATGGTCCGCTCCCTCGACCCGAAGGAGATCGCGCCCGGCACCTGCGGCAACGCGCGCCGCCGCCGGCTCGACGGGTAACCGCAGCGGCAGCGCCGAGGCCACTCCCCCGCACTGACAAGCTCCCCGCCGACGTCCCCCTCCGGCAGGGAGCGACCCATCACCAATCCCTCGTACCTGGAGCAGAGTTGAGCATCAGCACCCGCCTCATGGCCAAGCCCCCCGTCCGGCGCTCGGGCCAGCAGATCTTCGCCCTGCGGGAAGACCCCGGAGGCTCGGGCGAGTTCTTCGTCCTCCTCGCCGACCCCGTCTACAAGGACGGCCTGACCCTGCCCGGCGGCAGCGCCGAGCAGGACGAACTCCCCCACCTCGCGGCCCGCCGGCACCTGGAGACCGAGACCGGGCTCGTCCTCCCCCTCCGCACCATCCTCACGATCGACTACGTCCCGGCGGCCAAGTTCCCCGAGGGCCTCAACTTCGTCTACGCGGGCGGCGTCGTGACGCCCCAGCAGGCCGATGCGGTCCGCCACCACCAGCCCCCGGAGGAGATCCGCGCCCTCCACTGGATGCCCCAGTCCAAGCTGCACGACGCGATGGCGCCCGACCAGTACCGGCGCGTCCAGGACGCCTGGGACGCCTGGGAGCACGGCGCCGGCCTCCCCCTCCTCGTGAGCGGCGTCCCCGTCCCCGTCGGCAGCTGATCGAGACCACCGGCCCGCTCACCTGAGCGGGCCGGCGGCGTCCCAGCTCCCCACGCCCCCCACAGGCTCCGGCACGCCGTGGAACCGTCATGCAGGAAAGGAGACGCCGGTATTTCAGATGCGCGCGGCGACCGGGGCGGATGTTGCCGCGATCGCCGACATGGTCCGCGAGCGGTCCCGTTGGTTGTCGGAACGCGGGCTCGGCGAGTGCGAGGCGGCCGCCGACGAATTCGGGGCCCAGGCCGCGAATCCCGACATCCTCGTGTGGGTGCTGGAACACCGGGAGCGCGGCGTCGTCGGCTGCACGACGATCACGCGCGAGAACGCCCTCCCGCCGTGGGGCTTCACGGACGAGGAACGCGGCGAGCCCAGCCTCTTCCTCACGACCAGCTTCACCCGGCCGAACCCGTATCGCCTCGGACGCCTGCTCGCCTGGTGGGCCCTCGACCGCGCCGCCACCGAGGGCGTCCGGTGGGTGCGTCGCGGCACCGCCCAGGAGCAGTTGTCGCGCTACTACCAGCGGGACCAGGGCTGGCAGCTGCTGCGGGTGGCCGATCTTCCCGAGGCAAAGGTCCACCTCCTCCAGCGCCGGGCCGAACACCTGCCGGAACTGCCGGACCTCATGTCCGGGCGCGGCCTGTAGGAGCCGGCCTCCCCCTCCTCGTCCGGGGCGTCCCCGTCCCGGTCAACTGAACCGAAGACCACCCCAAGGCCCCTCCCCGGGCACCACCGCCCGGGGAGGGGCCCCCTTCCACGAGAAGAGCCCGAGCATGGCATCAGCAGCCGACAGGGCGCCCACAGGAACGTGCGGCTGCACCAGGCGGGACCTGGGCGGATGCGTGGGCGACCTCAACATCCCACCCCTGGGCGGACGTTACCGGGGCGGCCCCAGCGGACGGACCGGCATCCTCATCGACCTGCACCACGTCACCGACCCCGCCACCGGCGTCATCCACTTCACCCAGGCGACGTTCCGCGACGACGCCCCGTCCGTCCGCACCAGGATCTGGTCCATCAAGTGCGGCGGCCCGCCGAAGGTCGAGTCGATGGCCGCCGAGGCCCGCCCCCTGTCCGAGAAGGAGTTTGCCGACCTGATCGACCGCTACAACCGCGGAACGTCCCTCTCGGACCTGTGCCGGGAGCTGCACCGCTCCACCGTCTGGCTGGAGACCCGGTTCCGCGAGCGGGGCGTCAGGCTCCGCACCCCCGCCGAGTCCCAGCGGCTGTGGCGCCAGCAGAAGCGCGCCCGGGGCGCGGTTCCCAAGGGCGACTGAACGACCGGGCCACCGCTTCTCAGTGACGGCCATATAGCTGAAAAACGAGGCGTTGTCCAGGGCATCGGCGGCGTGTCGCTACGGGGTTCAGCCAGCGTGACATCGAATGAAATCTTCCGATTGTTCGTCAACATGCTATTCGGAGGATTCGATGAAAGCTGCCAGTGTTCTCCTGGCCGCCGCCATGCTGAGCGGCCAGCTGGCACTAGGAACGCCGGCGTCCAGCGCCGCCGGCAAGGACCCCGACATCACCACCGCCTGCGCGGGCACCGTCAGCGGGAGCATCTTCACGCTGAGCGCGGACTGCGACACGACGGTGACGCTGACCGTCCCGAACGGCTTCACCCTGGACGGGGCCGGGCACACGATCACCGCGCACGACGCCAATTCCGGGGCGAGCGACTTCTTCCACGGCCCGGTGCTCACCAACGCCGGGGCGACGATGAACCTCAACGACCTCACCGTGCGCGGCACCGGCTTCGCCTTCCACTGCGACAACGCGAACCCGACGGTCGGTGTGCAGTTCACCGACGCGAGCGGCTCGATGAGCGACGTGCGGGTCCTGGACATCACCCAGCACTCGGACTGCCTGACCGTGCACGGCATCCTGATCCGCTCCGCCGCCGTACAGCAGACCGTCACGATGGCCGACGTCACCGTCTCCGACTACCAGCGCACCGGCCTGCTGGTGATGGGCAAGGCCACAGTGGACGTCGGCGGCAGCACCTTCGGCCCGCCGGACCTGACCGTCCCCAATCCGGGCCGCCTCGCGCAGAACAGCGTCCAGTACGGCTCCCCCTCGCTGCCCGGCCCGTCCAGCGGAACCTTCGCCGACAACACCGTGTACGGCACCGCCTTCGGGACGGCCACGAACGTCTCCACGGCGCTGCTGGTCGCCGACGCCGACCCCTTGACCATCACCCGCAACACCTTCACCGGCGCCGGGACGGACGTCGGCATCGCGATCGTCAGCTCCCAGAACGTCACCGTGTCCTACAACGCGATCGGCCGCGGCGCCCCCGACCGCCCCGGCTTCCAGGACCCGTTCGGCATCGGGGTCAGCGTCGACGACGCCTCCGCGCCGACCACGAAGCTGATCTGCAACACCTTCGCCGGCTGGAACGAGAACCTGGAGAACATCACCCAGCCGCCCTGCATCACCACCACCACGATCCCCTGCGCGCCGGTCGACCAGCCGTACAGCGCCACCCTGCACGCGACGACCGAGAACCCCTCGCCGCAACTGACCTGGAGCCTGGTCACCGGGCCGATGCCGCCGGGGCTGACGCTGAACGCGGACGGCACCATCACCGGCACCCCGACCGTGGCCGGCACCTACACGATCACCGTGCAGGTCTCCGACCCGGTGGACGGCACCTCCACCGGCCAGGTCACGCTGTGCATCACCCCGGTGGCCGTGACCGGCATCGAGGTGGACAAGTCGGTGGTGACACCCGCCCCCTACTCCGTGGGGCAGACGGTCACCTACTCCTACACCGTCCGCAACACGGGCACCGTGGAGCTGACCGGCGTCGCGGTGGCCGACGACCACGTCACCGGCATCAGCTGCCAGTCGACCACGCTGGCGCCGTCGGGCAGCCCCGGTTCCACCACCACCTGCACCGGCACCTACGTCATCACCGCGGCCGACGGCGCGGCGGGCTCCGTGACCAACACCGCCACGGCCAGCGGCGTCGCGAACGGCGTGACGATCACCTCCCCGACGACCCGGCTGACCCTGCCGGTCGGAGCGCCCCACCTCACCCTGAAGAAGCGAGTGCTCTCCAGCGGCCCGTTCACCATCGGGAGCAAGATCGAGTACACCTACACCGTCACCAACACCGGCAGCACCCCGCTGACCGGCATCACCGTCACCGACGACCGGGTCGCCGACGTCACCTGTGACGCGACCACCCTCGCCCCCGGTGCCAGCACCGTCTGCCACGGCACCTACACGATCACGTACACCGACGCCATCGCGTGCAGGACGGGCAAGGACAACCGCGGCGGCGGCGACCACGACAGGCACTGCACGGTCACCAACGTGGCGACGGCCACGGGAACCGACCCGCAGGGCAAGCAGGTCACCAGCGAGCCCGCCAAGGCCATCGTCCCGGTGGACATCAGGCACCACTGCCACGGCAAGCCCGACGGCAAGGAAGGCTGCGACACCTGGGCCGCGCTCGACGTCCGCTAGAACCCGAGCCCGCTCCACGGCGCCCCCTCCGGATCCGGCCCGACACGGCCGGCTCCGGAGGGGGCGCGGCGCGTGCGCGAGGCCCGGGTGCGGGGGCCGGGCGCGGATGCGGGGGCGCCCCGGCGGGCCTAGCGTTGCCGGCATGGAGCTGTTCCCCCCGATCCCGCTGTCGCAGTGGCAGGACTCCAAGGAGACGGTGCACCGGTTCGCCCAGGTCGTCGGCAAGATCCGCCTGGCGTACAGCGCGCGGCGCAACCACTGGTGGAACGTCCCCTACCACCTCACCGGGCGCGGCATCACCACCCGCCCGATGGCCGTGGCCGACGGGGGCGGGACGTTCTGCATCGACTTCGACTTCGTCGACCACCGGCTGGTGGTCTGCTCCTCGGACGGCCGCAGGATCTCCTTCCCGCTCACCGGGCAGTCCGTGGCGTCGTTCTACCGCCAGACGCTCGACGCCCTCGCCCTGATCGGCGTGACGGTCTCCCTCCCCCACCCGCACCCGTTCGACCTGCCGGACGCCGGCCGGCCGTTCACCGACGACACCGAGCACGCCGCCTACGACCCGTTCTGGGTCAACCGCTACTGGCAGGTGCTGGGCCAGGTCAACCTGGTCCTGGAGGAGTTCGCCTCCCGCTTCTGCGGGAAGACCAGCCCGGTGCACCACTTCTGGCACACCTTCGACATCGCCGTCACCCGCTTCTCCGACCACAAGGTCGACCAGCCCCCGACCGTCGACCCAGTCACCCGCGAGGCCTACTCCCGCGAGGTCATCAGCTCCGGGTTCTGGTTCGGCGACGACGCCGTCCCCCGGCCGACGTTCTACTCCTACGCGGCGCCCGAGCCCGACGGCCTGGCCGACTGCCCGCTCGTGCCCGGCTCCGCCCGCTGGATGGAGCGCCACGGCAGCCACCTGGCCGTCCTGGACTACGACGACGCCCGTGGCAGCGAGGACCCCCGCGGCACGGTCCTCGGCTTCTACGAGTCCGTCTACCGCTCCGCCGCCCGCCTCGACCACTGGAACGTCGGCGGCGAGGCCTCGCCCGGCGGCGTCACGGACCCGGTGGCCGCCCGGGCCGGCGGCTGACCGCACGCGCACCCGGGCGACCCGCCCGCCCCGTCACAGGTCAGAGGTCAGAGGGCGGTGGACAGCGCCACGTGGCGCCACTGGTCGAGTTCGCGCCGCACCCGGTCCAGCTTCGCCTCGACGCGCTCGACCGCGTCCGCGCCCAGTTGGAGGCGCAGCGGGGGTTCGGCGGTCTCGGTGATGTCGACGATGGCCTTGGCGGCCTTGGCCGGGTCGCCGGGCTGGCGGCCGTCCTTGGTGGCCATGGCCTCGCGCACCGGTCCCGCGCCTTCGGTGTAGTCGGCGATGGTGGCCGGCTCGACGCGCAGGCTGGCGTCGGTGAGGAAGTTCGTGCGGAAGCTGCCCGGCTGGATGATGGTGACGCGGATGCCGAGGGGGGCGAGTTCGCCGTGCAGGGCTTCGGTGATGCCTTCGAGGGCGAACTTCGAGGCGCCGTACAGGCCCATCGCCGGTGCGGTGGCGAAGCCGGCCATGGAGCCGATGGTCAGGACGTGGCCGGACCGCTGGGCGCGCAGGGTCGGCAGGGTCGCGCGCAGGGTGTTGAGGACGCCGAACACGTTGACGTCGAACTGCGCGCGGGCGGCCTGGTCGGAGACCTCCTCGATCGCGCCGACGATGCCGTAGCCGGCGTTGTTGACCACGACGTCGATGCGGCCGAAGCGGTCCAGTCCGGCCCGGACGGCGGCCTCCAGCTGCTCGGGTTCGGTCACGTCCGCGGTCACCGCCAGCAGCGCGTCCGCCTTGTGCGGGTGCGCGTCGAGCAGCGCCGAGACGTCCCTCGCCGTGGCGATGACGCTGTGCCCCCGCTCCAGTGCCTCGCGGGTGATCTCCGCGCCGAACCCCCGCGACGCGCCGGTGACAAACCAGATGCTCATGTTCTCCCCTGTTCCGATGGCCCGGTGGGCCGACGGGTCGACGTTAGCCTCTGGAGTCCGCTGCGGATCAACAGCAGCGTGACGCAGGGGCGTTCATCGACCTGGCCATCGGTGAGGGCAGCCGGACGGCCATGCCGGTTCTTCGTCAACTCGCCTGCGGGTTCGCCCACTCGAAGGGGAGACGCGTCACGCCGGGGTGCGGGCCTCGGGGGGCTGCGCCAGGACGTCCGGCAGCAGCGCCGCGAGCAGCTGCGCGTTGTCCAGGACGACCGCGTTCAGGCGCTCCGTCAGGTACTCGTCGCAGATCCGCCGGATCGTCGCCGCGTCCGGGCCGGTCATGACCGACTCGCAGAGCTGGCAGGCGGACAGCGCGTCCCGGGGGTCGGGCAGCCGGGCGGCGAGGTCGGGGGCGCGCTCGGCGAGGATCTCGTAGAGGAGCCGGAACCCTCCGTCGGCGATGACCCGGAAGTAGGCGTCGCCCTCCTGCGCGTCCAGCAGGTCGGCGACGCTCTGGCGCCGCCAGTCGCCGATCCGCAGCTGGGGCATGTCGTAGCCGGCGTAGATGCTGCAGCACGGCTGCGCCAGGCCGTCGCGCGCGTAGACCACCAGTTCCTGGACGCCGCGGCCCGGGCAGATGAGGTTCTGCGCCGCGTCCGGCGACACCGTGCGCAGGCGCAGGTCGAGGTCCTTGCCCCGGCCGGCCGGTTCGGCGTGCCCGGCGACCAGGCTGAAGTTGGCGTACTGCTCGTAGGCGGAGACGTCGATGCCGTAGTTCGCGTGGCAGTCCCCGTCCTCCTTGAAGCTGCCGGTCAGGCAGACCCGAAGGCCTGCCCGCATGCACGCGTCGATCCCGTTCTGGACGGTCTGGGGGGCGACGAACTCCCCGTGCGAGGGGTCCCAGGAGAAGGTCACCCGTGCGACGCCGTGCTCGATCATGTTCTCGGCGATCAGGAAGGCCCGCTCCCGGTTGCGCGCCCAGAAGCCGTTGGTGATGGAGCCGAACAGCCGGCCGCGCTCCTTGCAGATCGAGGCCAGCCGGTACACCAGCCGCCGGCGCGTGTACGGCTCGCCGCCGGTCACGCAGATCTCGTCGAACGGCAGCTCACAGGCCTCCTGGACCATCCGGACGCAGTCCTGTTCGCTCAACGCGGAGTCCAGGTACGGGTGGCAGCAGAAGTCGCAGGCGATGTTGCACCGGTCGGTGACCGAGAGCGCGAAGATCCTCGCCGGCCCGCTCTTCAGGTCGGCGCCGCACGCCATGTTCGCGGCGATCGCCCAGTACGGGACGTTGGGGTGGACCCGCACCACCGTCTCACCGTCGTTGATCGAGACGACGCCCCCGTCGCGGTACTCCCAGGAACGCACGTGTGTCCTCGTCATCGGGGCCTCCGGGGCTGAAGGGGCGCTGAAGGAGCGCTGAGTGTGCGCAGAGGATCTGGAGGCGCTCAGAAGATGATGATCGACCTGGTGTTGCGCCGGGTGTCGCTCTGGGAGGCGAAGACGAGCGCGTTCACGGGGCCGCCCGCCTCGTCCGGGGCCGGTTCGATGACGTCGAGCTTCGACACCAGCTTGACCTCCTCGGGCCTCACGCCCAGCTCGACGAGCGCGTCCGTGAAGCGGGCGACCAGCCGGAGCCGGGTGACCGGGTCGTTGTTGATCCGCTTGATCAGCTCGGCGACGGACGGGGGAAGCGGTTCGGGAGCGTTGGCAGTCATGGTCTCTCCCTGGAGGTGGCACTGACATGGACGGCGGAGCCCGCCGAACTCCCGGCCCCTGAGGCCCCGACCCGGATCACCGCCCGGGCGGCGGCCCCCAACGGACTCCTCCCCCAGCGTGCGCCGCGCGCACCGATCGCGCGACCGCAACGGTCGTAGCCCGGCTTCACCACCCCTGGCATTACCTTCTCATGACCTTCCGCATACCAAACGACCACCGCTCAGAAAGTGCCGCATATGGCATATGTGAAAAAATTGCAATACGGCACGCGCTTGGTGCCGAAGCCAGGCGAGAGGAGTGCATCATGATCGCCAAGCTGCTCCGCAAGCTGTCCTTCACCCGCCACTACGGTGCGTACGGCGAACACGACTGGAGCTGACCGCACCGCCGGCGGGAGCCCCCGGGCGCCCGCCGGCTCTCGGCCCCGGCCGTGCTGCCGACGCCGCCGGCCCGGACAGGTACGAGCGTCAGGGGCGATCCCATGAGCCCAGTGAACGAGCCGCCGCGGCCGCCCGGAGCGGGCTTCGCGGCGTGGAGCCGCGACCGGCTGGCCCTGGCACGCCGCGGCGCCGAGGAGTGCGGCGACCTCTGGCAGCTGGAACCGGGCGTCTACGTGGCCGCCACGGCCGAACCGTGCGAAGCGGTCCTGCACCGCGGCAGGGACTTCCCCAAGCCGCCCTCCCCGCTCTTCCCCCCGCTCAAGCGGCCGGGCGCGGCGACGACGCCCGAGGAGCGCGCGCACGCCCACGCCGCCCGCATGCGCGGGCTGCGCCCGCAGGCGGTCGCGGCCCGGATCGGCGAGATAGCGGCCGACACCGCCCGCTTCGTCGACCAGTGGCCCACCGGCCGGGACGTCGAGGTCCTGCCCCCCATCCGCCGCGCCCTGGCGGAGACCGGCGTGCGCTACCTCTTCTCCGAGGACACCCCCGCCCTGCTGCCCTTCGCCTCCGGGCTCTTCGAGGCCCGGGAGGTGCTGGTGCGCCCCACGCGCTGGGTGTGGCCGCGCTGGGTCCCCACACCCGCGCGGCGCTTCCGCACCCGCCGGCAGGCCGCCTTCACCGACGCGCTGCGGCCCGTCGTGCGCCGGCGCCGCTCCTCGGGCCGGCTCGGTGACGACGTGCTGGGGCAGATGCTGCGGCCCTCCCCCCGCTACGGCCTGCTGCCGGAAAGGGTCATCCTCGACACCCTCCCCGGGATCACCGTCGCCACCTTCGAGACGCCGTCGCGGGCGGCCGGCTGGGTCCTGCTCCACCTGGCCCTGTACCCGCGGGCCGCGGACCGGATCGCCGCCGAGGCCGCCGCGCTGCCCGCGGAAGCCGCCGCCACCACCAGCGCCCACCTGGAGCGCCTGCCCTACACCCGCGCCGTGGTGCGCGAGGTGCTCCGGCTGCACCCCCCGAGCTGGCTGCTGACCCGCCACGCCGCACGACGGAGCCAGCTCGCCGGCTACACCATCGACGCCGGCTCCACCGTCCTCGTCTGCCCCTACACCGCCCACCGCGACGCACGGCAACACCCCGACCCGGACCGGTTCCAGCCCGAACGCTGGCTCGACGACCCGGGCGATCCCGACGACCCCGGTGATCCGGGCTCGCCGGCGAGCCCCGGGGTCTTCCTCTCCTTCGGCACCGGGGCGCACGGCTGCGAGGGAGCCGCCCTGGCCATGGCGATGCTCACCCTCCTGACCGCGCAGACCGCCCGCCGCTACCACCTGAGCGAGCCGCCCGGACCACAGCCCGGCTACCAGGTCACCACCTACGAAGGCCTCACGACCGCCGGCCTGCGGCTGCGCGCCACCGCGCGCACCTGATCCCCGCTTCCGGGGGCGGCCCGGCTCCATCTCGCGCCGGGCGGCGGTCAGTTCCTGCCGGTGACGTAGAGCGGCTTCATGTCGACGACGGTGGCGGTCGCGGTGTGGCCCAGGCCCTCGCGCGCGGCGTTGGCGAGCAGGCCGGTGTCGCCGTCGGCCCGGTAGGCGTACAGGCCGCCGAGCTTCTTGGCGCGCGCGTACTCGGCCTTGGCCCTCACGCTGCGCGGGGTGTCCAGCGAGATGAACACGCCGCTGTCCTGGTTGTAGAGGAAGTCGGCGTCGGCATGGGCGTCGGTGTACAGGGTGAAGCCGTTGCGGCCCTTGCCGCCCTCCAGGTCGAGGTAGTTGCGCAGCACGTCCGCCAGCTCGCCCTTGCCCGACTCGAACGTGCCGACCGTGCTGTCGGCGTACGCGTCGTAGACGCCCCTCAGCGGCGAGATCGAGCTGACGCTCGCCCGCTGGGCGTTGCGGGTGTGGGTGGCGTAGGCGAGGTGGATGACGCCCGGGGCGATCCCCAGGTCCTCGACCAGGTACGTCACCGCGGCGTCCGCGCTGTGCTGCCCGTCGGCACGGGGGTTGTGGCGCAGCGCGGTGTGGTGGCCCAGGGCGGGGGCCCAGGGGGTGCCGAAGGTGTCGAAGGCGAGGAGGTCGATACGCTGTGCGCCCGCGTCGACGAGCAGCGGGATGTTCATGGCCCGGAGCGTGTCGACGGCTACGGGGGCGGTGATGGCGATGGTGGCGTCGGGGAGCTTCTCGCGGACGGCGCGGATGAGCTGGGCGTAGTTCGCGGGGTCCTCGTCGCCGTACTCGTTGGCGTCGGCGCCCGGGGCGCCGGGGTACTGCCAGTCGAGGTGGAGGGCGGTGAACATGGGGAAGGCGGCGAAGATCCGGGCGAGGGAGTCGGCGAACGCCTCCCGGGCGGCGGCGTCCTTGGCGATGTGGTGGAAGGCCTGGCTCAACTCCCAGCCGCCGACGTTGAGTCCGACCTTCAGGCCCGGGTTCCTCTTCTTCAGGCCGGCGACGGCGCCGAGCAGGCCGTGGGCCTTGTCCTGGGTGAAGTTGGCGGCGGCGTCGTCGTTGAGGAAGCCGTCGAAGCCGAAGCCGACGGAGGCGAGGACGTCGCCCCAGCCGTCGGTGAAGGTGACCCGGCCGTTCTGGTCGGGCACCTGGAAGTCGCGGGCCGCGTTGGCGATCCGGTCCTTCCACGCGCCCTGGTCGCCGATGATGCCGGCGCCGCCGAGGACGAGTTCGTCGAAGGCGTCGGCGGGGATGCGGGTGATGTCGGCGCCCTGCCCGCCGCGGCTGTAGTCGACGTTGGTGTCGCCGGGGCCGTTGCCGTAGCGGGAGTCGTAGGCGGCGTCGGAGGCGATGTACCCGGACAGGGTCAGGCCGTTGCCGCCCCGGTAGGTGTTGAAGACCGTCTTGGCCGCCCGGTGCGGGGTGCGGGACAGCTTGCCGTCCTCCTTCGCGGGGTCGAAGCCGTTGGCCTGGTAGGTCTTCTCGGTCGCGCCCTTGCCCCATGTCTTGCCGTTGACGTCGGTGCCCGGGTCGGAGGCGTTGACCAGCTCACTCACGGTGAAATCCCCTCGCTTGCAACACGATGCGTGCGGTGGCCGCCGCTCGCCCGGCCGGGGCCGGGGCGGTTCGCCCGGACGCCGGTCGCGGCCCTGCCGCGCCGAATGCGTCGGAGCGCCGAACGGCCTGTTCCGGATGCATCATCGGTGACAGTGCGTCAGTCCCTCTGGGCCATATCTCGATCTTCACTCGATCGGGTGATTTTGGGGCGTTTCCGGTGACGCGAGCGCGCCCGGCGCCCCGCCGTGGGCCCGGAAGGTGTTGCGGTAGGCCTGCGGCGTGACCCCGATCGCCGCGTGCAGGTGCTGGCGCAGCGACGCTCCCGTGGCTAAGCCGATCTCCGTGGCGATCCGGTCGACGGGCAGGTCGCTGGTCTCCAGCAGGTGGCGGGCGCGGTGCACCCGCTGCTGGTTGACTTCCTCCCCGCCCTCAAGGGACGGGGATTCCGGCCGCGCGTGCCGCGCGGGGGCTGCGCCCCGTTCGGGTGCGGCTGGCCGGTGGTTGGCGCTTCACGGACCGGGTAGCCCCGAGGTCTCCACGCCCTGAGACCGCCTGCCCGGCGGCCTTGATGTTCTTCGCTGCGTTCACGTCGGCGTGGTCGATGTGTCCGCAAGCGGTGCACTCGAAGATCGCTTGGCTCTCGCGGTTCTTCGGGTCCACGTGCTTGCACACGTTGCACGCCTGGGAGGTATACGCGGGGTTGACCAGCACCACGTTGCTGCCCGTGTGACGGCCGGCGTTACGGAGTGCGAGTTCGAGCAGGTGCCATCCCTTGTCCAGGATGGCCCGGTTGAGGCCGGCTTTCTGCACGACATTGCGGCCTGGCTCGGCCGGGGTCCCGGACGCGGAAGCGGTCATGTTCCTGATCCGCAGGTCTTCCAGGACGACCAGCGCGGCACGGGTGGTGATGCGGTTCGCGGTCCAGGCGCAGAAGTCCGCGCGCCGGTTGCGGACGCGGCCGGTGATGGCGTTGATCGCCGTGATCGTCTGCTTGCGGCGCCGGCTGCCCTTCTTCTGTCGGGCCTGCTTCTGCTGCAACCGGCGCAACCGAGCCATCTCACCAGGTGTGGCGAACGGCCGGTCATGGAAACGACCTTCGCTGGTGGTCGCAGCGATCTTCACGCCCCGGTCGATCCCGACGGCCGTGGACGGCATGGCGTGCTGCTCGGGCGTGGTCTTGCCGTCCTCTACCAGGAACGAGACGAACCAGTGCCGTCCCTGCCGGGTGACGGTCGCCGACCGGACCTCACCGCCGATCGGACGTGACCAGCGAAACCGCACCCATCCGAGCTTCGGGAGCTTCGCCCGGCCCCACTTGCGGCCGAGCCGCTCCACCGTAATCAGGTTCCCGGCAGGGAAGCGGAACGACGGCGACCAGCGCCGCTGCGAGCGCCACCGGACCCTGAACGTCCCGTACTCACGGCACGCCCGGTCCAGATCGCGCAAAGTCTGCTGCAACACGTGTGACGGCGCATCCGCCAGCCACGGGAACTCCCGCTTCGCCTCGGCAAGCTCCGCGGCCTGCGGCACGTAGTTCATCCACGCCCCGCGCCGCCGGTACTCCCTGCGCTGCTCCAGCGCGGTATTCCACACACTGCGGCAGATACTGCCGAACGTCTCACACAACTCGGCCTGATCGCCTGACAGTTCAAGCCGATACCTACGACCGGACAACATGAGGAACACCCCCTTCGGCAGCCGCGATCAACCTAGCGCACACCACCGACAAGCGAACCGCGCCGCTTCGCGGCCCCGAAACAGGGACCACCTTGCCCCGGCCTGAAGGCCGGGGACTGCGGCGAAGAGTTAACGGATCACCCAGGACACCCTCGGCGCCCCGGACGTCCTCCACGAGGCCGAGGTCGAACGCCCCGCGCCCGGCGTCGGCCAGATCCTCGTGGCCGTGCACGCCGCCGGGGTCAACCCCACCGACTGGAAGCACCGCGAGCGCGGCATCTTCCTCGGCGAGCCCCCGTACACGCTCGGCTGGGACGTCTCCGGCATCGTCGAGGCGGTCGGCCTCGGCGTCTCGCTCTTCGCGCCGGGCGACGAGGTGTTCGGCATGCTGCCCTACCCGTACGGGGCCGGGTCGCACGCCGAGTACGTCGCCGGCCCGGCCCGGGCCTTCGTGCCCAAGCCCGCCGCGCTGAGCCACGTCGAGGCGGGCGCGCTTCCGCTGGTGGCGCTCACCGCCTGGCAGGCCCTCGTCGACACCGCCCGGGTGCGGCCGGGGCAGCGGGTCCTGGTGCACGCGGCGGCCGGCGGCGTGGGACACGTCGCCGTGCAGATCGCCAAGGCCCGCGGCGCGCACGTCATCGCCACGGCCTCCGCCGCCAAGCACGACTTCGTGCGGGGCCTGGGCGCGGACGAGGTCATCGACTACCGCACCGCGGACTTCGTGGAGGAGGCCCGCGACATCGACGTCGTCCTCGACCCGCTCGGCGGAGCGGACCGGCTGCGCTCGCTGGAGACGCTGCGGCCGGGCGGCGTCCTGGTGACGATCCTGCCCCAGGACCTCGGCGAAGTGAACGACCGCGCCGCCGAGTTGGGCGTGCGCGCGAAGGCCCTGCTGGTCGAGCACGACCAGGCGGGCATGGCCGCGATCGCCTCGCTCACCGCCTCCGGCAAGCTGCGCGTGCACGTGTCCGCCACCTACCCGCTCGCCGAGGCCGCGAAGGCCCACGCCGAGGGCGAGACGGGCCGCGTCACCGGAAAGCTGGTGCTCACCGTCCGCCCGTAGCACGGCGCACGCACCCGCCGGCACCGGGCCAGGGACTCGCGGGCCAGGAACTCGCGGGCCAGGACCACACGCGGTCCGGGCCCGCGGTTCACGGCGTTCGGGACCGCGTACGGCCAGGAGGTCCGGCGTTCGGGGCCGGAGGTCGCGCCATTGGGATGGTTTGCCTACGCATCAGCCTCCCGGGCGCGGCGCCACGGGAACGGAGGGGCTGGGTCCCGCCCCGGCGGGCCTGCCCCGCTTCCGCTCCTCACGCAAGGTGTCATCCATGACCGACCCGCAAGGTCCCACCATGGCCGGTGGAACCCAGGCCATCACCTCCCAGGGCTACTACGTCACGTTCTTCCCCGACGCCAACAACTACGACCTGGTCAAGGAGGGGAAGAACCCCCACTACTACTGGATCCCGACGCAGCTGCGCGTCGCCCGCCGCGACGGCGACAAGGGCGACTTCAAGTTCAGCCTGCTGCGCTTCGTCGGCGGCATCGCGAACCCCACGAGGGAGGGGTCCGGAAACGGCGGGGAGGGCGGATCCGGGTCCAGGGCCTCGGGCGAGACGGTCGGCGGTCTGCTCAGCCTCACCACCACCGCCGCCATCCCGGCGGAGGCGATGAAGGACGCGCAGAAGCAGCTCATCGACAAGACCAACGGCAGTTCCAACGGGCTGTGGGACCACAAGGGCCTGACGCCCGAGTTCTCCCCCGTGGTGCTGATGTCCAACAACATCACGCTGTCCGACATCACGCTCACCAAGGAGGGATTCCACTACTTCGTGCAGGGCCGGGACGGCGCGGCGCCGGAACTGGTCACCAGCGGCGAGCTGGCCGACCAGGACGAGGAGCTGCTCCTGCGCGGGTCCCCCGAGAACGACGGGGACATCGGCAAGTGGTACTGGGTGCTGCAGGGAGCGGGCGAGGCCGGGATGGACCCGACCGCCGAGCACGCGTTCGCCGCACTGGTCGGCAACTACCCGTCGCAGATCCTCTACGCCGGCTTCCAGGGCACCACGACCAGCCCCGTCTTCGCGTCCTCCGTCATGCAGGTGCAGATGTGGACGCCCAAGGTCGAGTTGAAGATCTCCGGCAACTGGTCGTCGATCTACAAGCACTTCTCCGCCCACGCGACCGCCCACGGCTGGTTCGTCAGCGCCGACATCAAGGCGCGCTTCGACGAACTGCGCAAGAGCGGGGACGTCAAGGTCGAGATCAAGGTGCCCGGCAACTTCCCGGGCGCCGACAAGGTCGCCCAGCAGCTGAGCGAGCGCTCCGACCTGCTGGTCGACAAGTTCCTGGAGCTCGCCAACCGCGTCATCTTCGAACCCGCGGCACCGAAGGAGACGGCGGCGGAGGCGTCCTCCTCGGCCTCGGGGGCCAGTCCGTGGGGCTTCGCCGTCGCCCTCAAGGCCGGCATGGAGAGCACCACGCTGGAGCTGAGCTACCAGGAGACGAGTCAGTTCAGCCATCTGCAGACGCACGTGGTCTCCAGCTCGCTGGACGGCATGCTCCAGGAGATGGCGTCCGGCGGGGCGGAGGCGGAGAAGAAGTACTTCCCGCTGATCTACCTGGACGACTACCCCCACAAGCTGGTCCGCAACTGCGTGCCCATCGTCAAGTGGCAGACCGGGATCTTCAACAGCCTCTCCGTCCAGCTCGGTTACCCCGAGAAGAACGGGCAGCTGCTCTGGGAGGGCCACGTCTTCACCCGGCCGGCCACCGGGGACAAACCGGAGGTCTACACCTACCGGCAGGCGCAGAAGCGGCTCACGGACGTCACCAACCCGCCGGTCGGCTGGAAGCCGGACGTCACCTTCGTCAAGCGGACCGTGCACTTCGACGAACCCGACCCGAACGACGACTACGTCGTGGCCCACCTCGAATCCGGCCTGGGGGCGCTGGAGATCGACCCCAGCCCCAACGGCACCCCGCTCAACGAGGAACTGGTCGAGGTCCGGGGCGAGTCCGCCAGGATGGCCTCGACCGAGATCGCCTTCAAGAGCACCAAGAAGCTGTTCAAGGAGGACTGGTACCTCGAATTGGTGCTCGAACCGGTGGACGACGACGACCAGCCGCTCGACCGGCCGTCCGCGACCTTCATCGGCGTCCAGGCGGACATCAGCCTCAAACGCCACTGGGTCGTCTACCCCGTCGACCCCACCCACAAGTTCCGGTACCGCTACAAGGTCACCGTGACGGACCTCGCCGAGGACTCGGAGTGGACGTCCCCCTACCAGGTCAGCACCACGGACAAACTCAGCGTCAGGGTCCCGAAGAAGAACGATCCGGGGGTCACCTTCCGGTTCAGGAACTCCCAGGCGTAACGGGAGGCCGCCGTGAAGGGCCCGACCGAGATCGCCGGCGTCCGCACCCACGAGGCCGGCGGACACAGCTTCGTCTTCTACCCTGACGCGGACAATCCGGCTCGGGCACCCGGCCGGGCATCCGTCTTCCACTGGATGCCCGGCCGGCTCCACCTCGGCCGCACCTCCACCGGCTACGGCTTCCGGTTCACCCGCTACCCCCGGCGCGACATCGACGACCAGGAGGTCTGCGGCATCCTCCGGTTCACCCTGGCGCCCGACCCGTCGGAGGCCGCCGTCGACGACGCCCTGCGGGCGTTCCTGCTCTCCTGCCCCAAGGACGACCCCTACTGGGGCTGGACCTCCTACAACCGCGACGACTTCGTCCCGCTGACCTTCCAGTACACCCACACCACGCTCTCCAACATCGCGGCCCGGGCGGACCGCACCGCCCGCACCCTCGCCGGGATCACCCCCTGGTACTGCGAGACCCAGGGCGCGACCAGCGGCCCGATGTCGTCGACCGACGCACGGACCTACACCACGCTGATGGGGCGCATCCACACCCAGTGGCTGGAGGAGGCGATCGTCGACGGCACCGCGCCGCTGACCGTCAACCGCAGCCTGGGCATCGAGTTCACCGCCCCCGTGCGGCGCCTCACGGCCCAGGGCGACTGGCGCGCCATCCGCTCCGGCCTCCTGGCCACGGCCAAGGAGAGCGGAACCGGCACCCTCCTCACCCTCGACGCGCTCAGCCAGGCGGTCGGCCGACTGCGCGCCGACGGCCTCCTCACGATGGACTCCGTGACGGACGACACCGTCCCCGCCAAGGGCCCGTACCGCAGCCGTCTGCTGGACCACACCGGCTGCGCGGACGCGTACTTCCTGGAACTGGCACGGGGGGCCGTCCTGGACGGCCCCCCGGTGACGGGCACCGCGCTGACCGGGCCCGCCGACGGGCCCCCGAACCCCTGGGGGCCGAACTGGCAGGTCTCCGCCGACGACCCGCCAAAGCCGGCCCTGGCGCACACGAGCGAAGGCGGCTACCGCTACCTGCGGAGCCTCACCCTGGACACCCGCTTCACCGCGGAGTTCGACGAGATCCGGCGCGAGCCGTCGACGTACTTCTTCAACGTCTACCCGGACGACGAACGGCACGACCTGACCCGGGTCTTCCGCCCCGTCCACGTCCTCGACAACCCGGGCCTCGAGGCGTTGGCCGTGTCGTGCTGGTACCCCGACGAGACCGGAAAGTTCACCCTCCACAGCTGGAGCTGCCTCCGGCCGGGCCCCCCGCAGGAAGACCCGCCGCCGTGGTACTTCACGACGAAGTGGGTGCCCTACGAGTCGGTCAAAGAGATTCCGGCGGGGATGGAGGACTGGACCCCCAACACGACCTATGCGCGGCGGATGATCCGCGTCGGCCATCCGCCGACCGTGAACACCGAGCTCTTCGTGCTGAGCCGCAGCGACGACTGGAACCTCTACATCGACCCCGTGTCCAACGGCCGGCCGTTCGACGACATCGCCATCGACGTCTCGCCCGCCATGCTCAGCCACCTGGACGTGCACCCGATCCGGCTGCTGCCCGGCCTGCGGGCCGGCGAGAGCGCCGAGGTGTGGTTCGCAACGGCCGAGGACACGCACACGGCCGGCTTCGCGTGGCCGGACCGGGACGACGACCGGCCACGCCGGTGGATGGTGTTTCCCCCCAACGGGGCGAAGCTCTCGGGAAGGTTCCGCTACCGGACGACCGTCCACGACGGCGGCGGCGCCGTACGCACCGGCCCGTGGATCGAACGCCGAGGCAGCGGAGCCCTGTACGTGCGCATCCCCCGCCCAACCGGATGAGTCCGACCGATGACGCGGGCCCGGACCGCTCCCGGCCCGGCACGGCCCTACAGCCGTGGCGTACGCGGGGGTTCGGTGCGCCGCCGCCCGGTCGCCTCGAAGGCCGCGGCCAGGCGCAGCAGGAAGGTGTCGCGGTAGGCGGGCCCGGCGAAGGTGAGCCCCACCGGCATCGCGGTGTCCGCCATGGTGCCCATGGGCACGGTCACCGTGGGGATCCCCAGGTGGCGGGGCACCAGGTTGCCGTTGGCCACCCACACGCCGTTGGCCCAACCGTGGTCGGCGGTGCGCGGGTTGACGTCCGTGTCCGCGGCGCCGACGTCGGCCACCGCCGGGAACACGACCGCGTCCAGGCCCAGTTCGGCCATCCAGTCCTCGACGTCCAGGCGGCGTGTGAGCTCCAGTCCTCTGAGTCCCTCGGCCACGAACGGGAGCTTCGTGAACGGGGCCCCGTCCATCTCGCGGGCCAGTCGCGGGTAGTCGGCGATGCGGTCGTCCATGCCGTCGTAGCGGTCGGGCAGCGCGCCCTCGGGGTGCGGGAAGATCCGATTCCCGTCCACGTCGGCGATGGTGTCGAGCTTCGGGTCGGCGTTGGCGGCGACGAAGTCCTCCCACGACCAGGCCGCGAGTTCCGCGACCTCGATGTGCAGGTACTCGGGCGGCAGCAGACCGCGCTCGGCGATGGTGGGGGCTCCGAGGCGGTCGCCCTCGTAGTTGCTGACGGCCGGGAAGGCGACCTCGACCACGGTGGCACCGGCGGCCTCCAGGTCGGCGCGGGCCGCGGCCCACAGGGCCGTCACCGAGGCCGGTGTGAAGATGCGGCGCCCCATGGGGCCGCCCATCCTGGGCCCCGTGCCCGTGCCCGCCTCGGGGTCGGCGTTGACGTACATGCGCGGCACACCCAGCGTGATGCCGCGCAGGATCGCACGCGCCTCGTCGGGGCCCGAGGGGGCCAGCGCCGGGTAGGACTCGGGGCGCACGTCGCCGGCCCTGGGGATCCCCACCCACGGCTGGACGCGCCAGAAGTCGCCTCGCGTCCGGGTGTCGTCGGCCACGACGACGTCGAGGACTTCGAGGAGGTCGGCCATGGTGCGGGTGTGGGGAACCACCACGTCCATGCTGGGCACCAGCGGCCAGTTCCCGCGCACCGAGATGACCCCGCGCGAGGGCGTGTAGGCGCACAGCGCGTTGTTGGAGGCCGGGCCGCGTCCGCTGGACCAGGTCTCCTCGCCGAGCCCGAACGCGGCGAAGCTCGCCGCGGTCGAGGTGCCCGAGCCGTTGGAGGAACCGGAGCCGAAGGGGGCCGTGAGGTGGTCGGCGCTGTAGGGGCTCTCCGCGCGCCCGTAGAGGCCTCGCTGCATGCCGCCGTTGGCCATGGGCGGCATGTTCGTCAGCCCCAGGCAGATCGCGCCGGCGGCGCGCAGGCGCTCGATGGTGAACGCGTCACGCTGGGCCACCAGGTGCGCGAACGCCGGTGACCCGGCGGCGGCGGTGAGCCCGCGCACCAGGTAGCTGTCCTTGGCGGTGTACGGGATTCCGTCCAGCGGGCCGAGCGTCCGCCCGGCCGCGCGGCGGGCGTCGGAGGCTTCCGCCTCCGCCCGCGCCTCGGGGTTGTGGACCACGACGGCGTTCAGGGCCGTGGGTGTGCCCGGTGCGTCGTAGGTGGCGATGCGTTGCCGGTAGGCGCGCACCAGCTCGACGGCGGTGGTGCGCCCTTCCTCCAGTGCGGTCCGGAGTCGGGCGATCGGGGCCTCGACCACGTCGAAGGGTTCGGGGGGTGTCATGCGCTGACCTCCGTGGCGGGGGTGCTGCGGGACGGTTGGGGTGGCCCGGGCCGCCGACGGCGCTGAGGACGTCCAGCCTATCGAAGGGCGTGTTGACGCGCGCCCGCGGCGACTCGCGCAACGGGCCGGGCCCGCGGGCGACTTGCGGCCGCGGGGGCGGGCGCGCCGCCCGTCACCCAGCGTGGCGCCTGGCGCTGACTCTGTGTGAGGTGCGCGTCGGCCGACGCCGAGGCGCGGGTGCGCCGGCGCCGGTTCGTGCGGGTGGGGCCGCAACGGCGTCCGTCGCGGGTGGTCGGCGGCGGATGTCGTTCCTAGGGTGGAGGAGGGGGAAGCGAAGAACGGGCTCGGCGGCGTGCCGTGGCCACTCTCCTTCGGCCACTTCGGCGTGAGGGTGTTCGTGCGGTGTCGCGGAGCGGGACGGAGGAGTGATGAGCGACACGGCGAACGGCGGGTGGCGCATGCCCGCCGAGACCGAGCCCCAGGAGCGGACCTGGATGGCCTGGCCCACCCCCGGCTACAGCCTCGGTGAGGACCCCGAGGAGGCGCGCCGGGCCTGGGCCGAGGTGGCCAACGCGATCGTCGCGCACGGCGGGCAGCCGGTCACGATGCTGGTGACGGAGAGTGAGAAGGACCACGCCAAGCGGCTGCTGCACGGCGCGGACCTGCTGGAGCTGGAGCACGACGACGGCTGGGCGCGGGACACCGGTCCGACCTTCGTGGTCGATACCGCCGATGCGCGCCTGGGCGCGGTCGACTGGGTGTTCAACGGCTGGGGAGCCCAGGACTGGGCCCGCTGGGCCTGGGACGCCCGGGTGGCGACCGCCATCGCCGGGCAGGTCGGGGCGCGGGTCGTCCCGTCCGAACTGGTGGCGGAGGGCGGCGGGATCCACACCGACGGGCAGGGGACGTTCCTGGTCACGGAGACGGTGCTGCTGGACCCGTACCGGAATCTGGGGTGGACCCGGGAGCGGGTCGAGGAGAGCTTCCGCCGGATCTTCGGCGCCTGCGCGCTGATCTGGCTGCCCCGCGGGCTGACCCGCGACTACGAGCGCTACGGAACGCGCGGACACGTCGACCTGGTGGCCACCTTCACCGCCCCCGGCCAGGTCCTCGTCCACAGCCAGCGCGCCCCCGAACACCCGGACCACGAGGTGTCCCGGCGGGCCGTGGAACTCCTGCGGCAGGCCACCGACGCCCGGGGCCGGCCACTGGAGGTGACCGAGGTCCCGGCGCCGAGCACACTGCGCGACGGGTGTGGTGAGTGGCTCGACTGGAGCTACATCAACCACGTGGTCTGCAACGACGCGATCGTCGCCTGCACCTTCGACGACGCCAACGACGCGGCGGCGAACGCGATCCTGCGGGAGGCCTACGGGCGCGACGTCGTGGGGATCGACGCCCGGCCGCTGTTCGACCGCGGCGGCGGCGCCCACTGCATCACCCAGCAGCAGCCCCTCCTGCCGCCGGCCTGAGCCCCGGGCGCGCGAGCGCGACTGAGGCGATTCCCTGAACGAACGCCCCGACCCGCGAGGCGGGCCGAGGCGTTCGTTCAGGGGCCGGCTCACCGCATCAGCGTCGCGACCCTGGCGTTGACGAGGACGTTCTCGTCGTCCGGGACCTTGATGAAGTCCAGGTCCACGCCCGGGCCGAAGACCAGGCAGTGGGAGGAACCGCCGTAGTGGAACGAGCCGATCTGCTCGCCGCGTTCGACCCGGTCGCCGGGCTCCACGGTGACGTCGCAGGAGGACACCTCGCCCATGCCGATGGCGACGAAGCCCACCAGTCCGACGGCCGGCTTCGTGGCCTCGATGTAGACCACCGCGCGGGCGGCGAGGTGGGCGATGTACCCCTGCGACAGGTCGGGGGCGGCGGTGTCGCACAGGGCCGCGGGCGTCTGGGAGTAGTACGTGCCGGGGATGTTGCGCACGGCCCTGACCGTGCCGTCGACGGGGCTGTGCCAGCGGTGGTAGTTGAGGGCGCTGAGGAACGCCTGGTAGACGGTGCCTCCGACGTACGCGTCGGGCTTCGGCTCGTCCGCGCCCTTGTGGGCGGAGTCGAGCATGAAGTCGAGGGCGTACGGCTGGCCCTTGAGCCAGAACGTGTCCCGCAGCTGGACGTCGTGGGCCAGCCGGTAGGGCACGGACTCGGCCGCGCTGGTGACCACTGCCGGGTCGGTGTCCACGGGCCGCACGCCCTCCCGGAGCCTGCGCGTGAAGAAGTCGTCCCACGAGGTGAACCCGTAGTGCGGGGCGCTGGGGTCGCACACGAAGGTCTGCGCGAAGCCCGGCATCGCGGCCAGGGCCTTCTCGCCGAACCAGCCGGTCTCCGGGTCGTCGTTGAGCACGTAGGTGGATTCCGGGCTCTCCAGGTACACGCTCCACTCGTGGAGCATGTACCTGAGGGCCGCGTTGACCTTGTCGTCGAGGAACGCGGCGAACCCGGCCTGGGTGCCCATGGCCCAGTTCAGGATCGCGTTGATCGGGAAGCCGACGAGTCCGGAGGTGTTGAACGCGGGCGCGCTCTGGATGGCCTCGTTGAACAGGCGCAGCAGTTGGTCGACCGTCTTCACCTGGGGGAAGCCGGTCGGCGTCTCGCGGTGGGACAGCTGCCACAGCATGTCGTTGAAGAGCATGTAGATCTTCGGATCGCCGTTGATCAGGTCGCGCAGCCGCGCGACGGACGGCTTCAGTTCCTCGGTCTTGCCCAGCCGGTCCTTCTCCTTGACCCTCTCGATGAGGTCGTCCAGCCAGTCCCGCAGGAAGTTCTGGTCCGACGGGAGCCATGCGCCCGCTCGGACGGTGGAGGGCAGTGCCATGGGATTTCCTTGCCGTTGGACGTCTGGCCTTGCCCGGACGCATCTCGCCCCCTCGGTGATGACCGTGAGTCACGGTCGCAGCCCGCGTCCGGCGGTACGCGACGTACGGGCAGACCCTGGTACTTCCACCGTAGGCACGGTTTCGGGCGAATGGCGAGGGCTGCTCGGTTCGCGCGAGGGGGGGTGGTGAGCACGGTCGGTGACGGGCGTCCCGCCACCGCGGACGAGTGCCGCAACCGGCCTCCGCGGCAGGCGGGTTCGACCCGAGTGAGCACGGGAGTTGATGGTTTTCAGACCATCGGCCGACTGACCGCCGTCCGCATGAAAGCCTGTTCGCGTTCGTGACACGGATATACCGGTGCCGTAGCGTCCCCCACCAGATCGGCCACGAACCTCTTGTCCCGGCAATGGAGGAACACCCGCGATGGCGAACAAGCTGAGCGAGATCGGCAGTGCGTTCAGGAGCAACCTGTACGAGATCCTGTCGGGATTCGACAGCAAGACGAAACCGGTGGACAAGGACAGCTTCATCACCTGGTGCTCGCCCGGACTCCCTTTCGACGAAGGGGACTTCGACTTCGCGGAGCAGGGACTGGTGGGATCCGACAGCGCCCAGACGAAGCGTCTCGCGCTGCAGGCCTACAACTTCGCCCGCCTGGTGGACTTCATTCCGTCCGCCAACGGCGTGTACGACGGCATCGGCGTCTGGAAGCTGGACGACGGTTCCAGGCTCAGCACGGTCTACGGCCAGATCCTCAAGCAGTCGCAGCTCGCGAAGAGCGAGGTCTCCTCGAGCGAGAAGGAGGCGATCGAGAACGCGAAGAAGTACCTGTACACCACGGTCTCGAAGAAGACGCCCCAGGGCACGACGAAGAACATCAAGGTCGACACCGACGATTACAGCGACTACAAGGACTACAAGGACAAGTACCTGAAGGCCGTCCGGCAGTACAACCTGAAGCGCATCGCCGCCAACACCGCGGCCAAGGAGGACTCGGCGTCGGTCCTGGACTGGCAGCTGAACGGGCAGACGTACCGGGCCGAGATGGAGGCGGCCTGGGACGACTGGGTCAGCAAGGGCAACAAGAAGGACGTCGAGGACGCCCTCGACACGCTCACCATCACGGGCGAGCGCTCCCTCAAGTCGTGGCGCACGGAGCTCGGCAAGGACCTCAAGGACAGCGAGATGACCGGGCTGGCGGACCCGCTTCCGTTCCAGTACACCACGGTCGTGCCCAGCGGCTTCGCCACGGCCAAGGGGTGGACGGAGTACTCCCTGAGCCACTACCAGATCAGCGAGAAGAAGATCTCCGACACGAAGGACTGGCAGGCGAACGCCGGTGCGAACTGGGGGTTCTGGAACTCGGAGGGAAGCACGAAGCACCACTCGGAGCAGCACAGCGAGGACATGTCGGTCGACGACTTCGCCCTGTCGTTCAAGCTGACCCAGGTCCAGATCATCCGTTCCTGGTTCTCCCCCGAGTTCCTGGAGAGCCACGTGTGGAAACTGCCGCAGAACAGCACGCTGACCGATGTTCCCTCCGACGGCGGGAAGCCGCCCAAGGGCTCCTTCGTGGCGTACCCGCTCCAGATGTTCGTCGTCAAGGACGTCGTCATCACCTCCAAGGCCCTGGCCGAGGCGGCGCGCAAGGAGATCGAGGAGCACAAGACGTCCGGCAGCGTCGGGTGGGGCCCGTTCGCCGTCAGCGGCAGCTACGTCGGCAACCACTCCTCGGACACGTACGAGTGCACGATCGACGGAGCTTCGATCAAGATCCCGGGCATGCAGATCATCGGGTTCCGCAACCACCTGTTCGGCAGGATGCCCGACCCCAACTCGAAGATCACCGAATGGGAGTGAGACGGGGCGCCCGAGACGCGGCAGCGCAGGCCCGGACGCAGGAGGACGTGTGGGCGACGACCAGCTGACGGACGACCAGGCGGTCCAGGGCGTCCTCGCCAGGCTGCGCCAGATCTTCGCCGAAGGTGACCACCTGCTGAAGGCACCACCGGGCGACTGGGTGTTCGACGCCGACCACCTGCGCTTCGACCAGACCCTGAACGGGCCCCGGGCCGAGGCCCTCTACCAGTTCTCCCTGCTCGCCAACATGATCCCGGAGGGGTCGGGTGACGCGTGGAAGCACGAAGGCCGCCTGTGGGACGTCTACCGGGAGATCCTCGACGCGGAACTCGCCGACAGCGGCCTGTCCCCGGACGAGCGCAAGCGTTACCAGGAGGCCCACGACGAGCTGTACACGGCGTCGAAGGGCCGTTACGTGCCGTCGGCCGACCTCGCCGCCTACCGGCGCATGGAAGCGGCCTGGCGCCAGGCCGACAGGGAGTACCGGGACGCCGAGGCCGCGGCCCGCGCCTCCGAGGACCCCAGGGCCCTCGAACGATGGAAGGAAGTCGACCGGCCGCGACTGCAGGCGGCGCTCGACACGGCGGAGGACAACTGGCGCACGACCGGGTGCAAGGAGAAGATCGAGCGGGCACGCCGCACGCTGGACGAGCTGGGCAGCCGGCTGCCCAGTGAGATCTGGAAGCGCTACCGGGCCACCTTCGATCCGGCCAGGGCCGAGGACTGGGACACCAGTCCGGACGGTGCCAGGTACGCGGCCACCTCCTTCGAGCCGGCGGCGGTCGTCGACTCCGAGTGGTCGTCGGCCACCGTCGACGACCGGCAACTGCCGCCGGCGGGGGCCCAGGCGCCCACCGCGACCGACCGCACCGTCGAGTTCGAATACACCGCCGTCAGGCTCGACCGGCGCTGGTTCGACACCCCCCGCGAGCTCTTCACCTCCCGCGCCTGGCGCCTGCCACCGGACACCGAGCCGTTCAGCGACGGCGCGACGCCACCTGGCGGGCGCTGCCCCGCCTACGCGGAATCCGCCCTGTTCGTCCGCGGTATCAAACTGACCGAGAGCACGTTCGGCCGGCAGGACGTCCTCGACCTCGGCACGGTCCCGGCGGAGCAGGGTTTCTGGTTCAGCTTCGAGACCGGGGAGGTCTGTGAACGGGAACGGGCCGACGCCCAGGTGCAGGCCACCGACATCGGCCACTGGACGGTCCTCTCCCGCGCACCCGCCGCCCTGGACACCGACCCCGTGGACCGGCGGTTCGAGGAGATCACGCCCGCCGACCTGCGCAGGCGCGAGTGGTTCCCGGGCGGCTCGTTCGGCTACAGCCTGGACGGATCCGCGCCGGATCCGACCGACACGGTCGCGCTGCGCACCCGGTCCGGCTACTACGCCAAGCTCCAGTTCCTCACGGCCGACCACCGGTTGAACCTGAGGTGGGCCGCCACCGTCCCCGCCGTCCGGCCGCACAAGGACGGC
>NZ_JAFLNG010000199.1 GCF_017427025.1 Streptomyces sp. FH025 | reverse complement strand
CCCGGCGGCCTGCGGCGCCTGTACGGCCCGGAGGCCGAGGCCGACCCCGCGGGCCTGAACGAGAAGCTTCGCGCCGAGTACGGCGAGGTCGCCCCGGTGCTGCTGCACGGCGACCACCCGGCCTGGCTGATCCTCGGCCACGACGCCAACATCACCGCGATGCGCACCCCCTCGCTGTTCTCCCGCGACTCCCGGCTGTGGAGCGCCTTCCGCGACGGCGAGGTCCCGGCGAACTCCCCGCTGCTGCCCGTGCTCGCCTGGCAGCCCATCTGCGTGTTCGCCGACGGCGAGGAGCACCGCCGGCTGCGCGGCGCCCTGCTGGACGGCCTGAACGGCTTCGACCAGCGCGGCATCCGCCGCCACGTCCGCCGCTTCACCACCGACCTGGTCCAGGTGGTCGGGCCGACCGGCCGGGCCGAGCTGATCACCCAGTTCGCCGAGCACCTGCCGATGCTGGTGATGACCAAGCTGATCGGCATGCCCGATGAGTACGGTCCTCAACTGGTCGACGCCGCACGGGACCTGATGAAGGGCACCGAGACGGCGATCGCCAGCAACGAGTACGTGGTGGCCGGTCTGCGCCGTACCATCGCGATCAAGCACGACCACCCCGACGACGACCTGACCAGCCGTCTGCTGGCCCACCCGGCCGGGCTGACGGACGACGAGGTGATGGAGCACCTGCGGGTGGTGCTGCTCACCGCCAACGAGACGACCGTCAACCTGATCGCCGACTCGCTCAAGATGGTGCTCACCGACCCGCGCTTCCGAGCCCACCTGTCCGGCGGCCAGATGACCCTGGGCGAGGCGCTGGACCAGGTGCTCTGGGACGCCCCGCCGATGTCCCTGGTGGCCGGGCGCTGGGCGACCGCCGACACCGAGCTCGGCGGGCAGCAGATCCGGGCCGGGGACCTCCTGTTGCTCGGGATCGCGGCGGGCAACGTCGACCCGGTGGTCCGGCCGGACCTGGCCGCCCCGCTGCACGGCAACCGCTCGCACCTGTCCTTCGGCGCCGGGCCGCACGAGTGCCCGGGGCAGGACATCGGACGGCACGTCGCCGAGGCCGGGATCGACATCCTGCTCACCCTGCTGCCGGACGTCCGACTGGCCGTCCCCGAGGAGGAGTTGACCTGGACCTCGTCCTGGATCTCGCGCCATCTGACGGCGCTGCCGGTGGAGTTCACCCCGCAGGAGATCGAGCCGGACCCGGAGTCGGTGGCGGAGGCCGAGCGGGCGGCGGAGGAGAGGGAGCGGGCCGCCCTGGCGGCGGCCGACGGCCTGCCGGAGCAGGCCGAGACGCCCGAGACGCCCGTGGCGGTCACGGCCGACGCCTCGGGCCAGGCCGCCCCGCTCGTGCCGGCCCAGCGACGCAGCTGGTGGGACGCGCTGACCGCCCTCTTCCGGCGCTGAGCGATGGCCCGGGGCGGTCCTTCCACCCGCCCCGGGCCGTCGCCGCGCCCTACCCGTCGGCGCGGCGGCGGTACAGGGTGAAGGCGTCCACCGGGGTGAGGTCCCCGTGCGGGCCGTCGAAGGTGTAGTAGGTGACCCGCATCGTGGTAGTTCCGCCGCGCCGGTCGCCGGGGTCGACCTCGAAGGCGGCGAAGCCGTGGGTGTGTTCGCGGTCCTGGAGGGCGGCCCAGGGGGCGTCCTCGGTGACCCAGACCGACTCCCGGTAGGGCGCGCCCGGGGCGGGCTTGTCCTCCAGGCGGACGACCACCCGGCCCTGGGGGCGTTCGAACAGGTCGTCCTGGGTGGTGGCGGCGTTGCCGCCGGTGCCGATGACCATGTGCACGGTGCCCCGCCCGGTGTCGGCCAGGTGCAGGTCGGTGCCGGTGGGCACCGGGGTGCGGGTGTCGTTGGGCAGGGTGCCGCGGACGGGGTGGGAGCGCTCGTAGTAGTGCTCGTGGCCGCTGAGCACGAGGTCGACCCCGTAGGAGTCGAACAGCGGGCCCCAGGCCTCGCGCACGCCGAGGTCGCTGCCGGCGCCGTGCTTGGAGCTGGAGATCATCGGGTGGTGCATGCAGACCACGATCCAGTCGATCGACCGGTTGCCCCGGGCGGCCCGTAACTCGCGTTCCAGCCAGCGCCGTTGAGCTCCTCCGGAGGAACCGCGCAGATAGTTGTCGGCGGAGTTCTGGATCGCCACGTCGTCGTTGGCGAGGCTGATGAAGCGCACCGAGCCGACCGTGAAGGCGTACCACAGGCCCCGGGTCTCCTCGTCCCGGTCGGCGGACGACCCGGGGAGACTGAAGTAGGTCTGGTAGCCGAGGGTGCCGAGCGGGCCGTTGCCCTTCTCGATGTCGCCGTTGCCGACGCAGGGCATCCAGGGGCGCAGCCGGGCCGAGCGGCTGTTGTTGATGAACCAGTCCGCCCAGGTGGCGGTGCGGCTCTGACCGCGCCGGCCGCCGTAGGAGGCGTAGCAGAGGTCGCCGTTGACCAGGTTGAACAGCGGGCCGACGCGTTCGACGGCGGCGACGATGTCGGCGGCGTACGGGGTACCGACCTGGCTGCTCATGAACACGGGGTACTTGCCGAGCGGCGAGGGCATGCCGTCGGGGAAGGTGAGGCGGCGGCGGAGGTTGGGGGTGGCCTGGTCGCCGAAGCTGGTGAAGGTGAAGGGGGTGCGGCCGCGCGGGGCGGTGGTGAAGCTGCCCGACTCGGGGTTCGCGCCGTCGTGGCCGGCGGCGTAGAGGTAGGTGGTCGCGGGGCGCAGTCCGGTGAGCCGGGCGTGGTGGACGTACACCTCGCCCTGGTCCAGGGCGTCGCGGTAGGTACGGGTCTCGGCGTCGACGACCCGGCCGAGGCCGCCGTTCGGCGAGCCGAGCCGGACCTGCGGGCGGCGGACGGACTGCGGGGTGATCCAGGAGACGGTCATCTCGGCGCTGGGGTCGGTGCCGAACTGGAGGTGCAGGCCGCTCACGGCGGGGGCGCCGATCCGGTGCGGGGTGGCCTGTAGCAGGGGGCTTGCGGGCGGCTCGGCGGCCTCCGCCGGCTGGACGTCCGCCGGTTGGGCGGCGGCGGGTTGGGCGGCGGCGCCCGTGGCCAGGGCGGCTCCGGCCGCTGAGGTGCCCTTGAGGATGGACCTGCGTGCGATCATCATGCTGCTCCGTCGGTCGAGTGGGGGTTCGACCCGCAGCACTGTATCGCCATGCACGCGTCAAGACGATCGTTCGGACGTGATCGGACATGACCGGGCGCGATCGGACGTGATGCCCGGGCGTCCGGGCCCGGATCTGGATCTGGATCTGGATCTGGATCTGGACCCGGGCGCCCGGCACCGTCACGGCTTGCGGCCCACGCCCCCGTACACCGAGACCTCGCCGTCGGGCCGGCCTTGGCCCTCCCCGAGCTCCGGATGCCAACGGTTGATCAGGACCACGCCCGGCTCGTCCAGTTCCAGCCCGACGAAGAAGCGCTCCACCTCGGCCCGCGAGCGCGCGTGGAGCTCGATCCCGGCGTCCGCGTAGCTCCGGGCACCGTCGGCGGCGCCCTCGGGCGCGTGGTCGGAGGTGCCGGCCGTCAGCGCCAGGAAGCTGCCCGGGGGCAGGGCGTCCACCAGCTTGCTGACGGGCGGGTGCGCGGCCTCGTCGGAGAGGAAGTGCACGATGTTGATCAGCGTCAGGGCGATCGGCGCGTTCAGGTCCAGGGTGGCGGCCACCGCCGGGTCGGACAGGAACCGCTCCGGCTCGCGCAGGTCGCCCTCGACGTAGGCGGTGCGGCCCTCGGGGGCGCTGCTGAGCAGCGCGCGCGAGTGGGCGAGCACGATCGGGTCGTTGTCGACGTACACCACCCGGCAGGCCGGGTCGACCGCCTGGACGATCTCGTGCAGGTTGGGCGCGGTGGGAATCCCGGTGCCGACGTCCAGGAACTGCCGCACGCCGTGCTCCTCGGCGAGCCGGCGGACCATCCGGTGCATCACCGAACGGGCCGCGCGGGCGCCGGCGCGGGCGCCGGGTACGTGGCCGAGCAGTCGGTCGCCGACCTCGCGGTCCGCCGGGAAGTTGGTCTTCCCGCCGAGCAGGTAGTCGTAGATCCGGGCGGAGTGGGCCCGGTCGGTCCGCAGGTCCACCTGCGGCGGCCGGTCGAACCCGGCCTCGGTCAACCAGCTGTCCGGTCCGTTGCTGTCCACGGCCCGCCCCTCCCCGTTCGGCGTTGTCCGGACCAACTCAACCACACGGATTGATCGTCCGTCAGACGGTTCCCGGTGTCCGCCGGGCGCCCGCCTCCGCCTCCCGGACGGCGGCGGCGAACGAGGGCACCCGCATGGCCGTCAGCAGGGCGAGCGCCGGGCCCACGGTGCAGACCGTGACGTAGACCGGGATGACGCCGAGCGCGCCGTGGCTCTCCAGCCACTCGGCGAGCAGCGGGAAGGTACCGCCGAACGCGGCGATGGTGGCGGCGTTGACCACGCCGAGGCCCACGGCCCGCACCTCGGTCGGGAACAGCAGGCCGGTGAAGACGTTGAGCGTGCCGAGCACCGTCGCCACCAGCATCCCCAGCAGCACGGCCACCGCCTGGAATGGCAGCCAGCCCTCGCGCAGCCCGGCGAGCAGCACCCCGACCAGCGGGACCGGCAGTCCGAGGCCGAGCCGGGCGACCGGCAGCAGGCCGAAGCGGTCGGCCGCCGCGCCGGTGAGCAGCATGGTGACCAGCACCACGGCGAGCACCACGGTCATGAAGGAGGCGGCCTGCTCCTTGTCGATCACGTGGTAGGCGGCGGCGTACTGCGGCAGGTAGACCAGGGCGAAGTAGTAACCGATGGTGGCGCCGAGGGTGTTGAGGAAGACGGTGAGCACCGCCCAGCGGTGCTGCCGGAGCATCGGCAGGAACGGCGCGCGTCCACCCTCGGGCACCCGGGCCCGGGCGCGGCGGAACTCGGCGCTCTCCGGCGCGGCCCGCCGCACCCACACCGCGCCCAGCCCGAGCAGTGCGGCGACCACGAAGCCCCAGCGCCAACCTCCGTTCTCCAGGCCGGACTTGCCGATGGTGTGGATCAGCGCGGTGAGCACGCCGAAGGAGAGCAGCGAGCCGAGGATGATCCCGCCGTAGGAGACCGAGCTGAACGCGAAGCGGTGCCGTGGCGGGGCGGTCTCGGTGACGTACGCGGCGACGCTGGGCGCCTCCCCTCCGAAGGCGAGCCCCTGCACCACCCGGGCGACGACCGCCAGCACCGCCGCCCAGGCGCCGATCGTCCGCTGCCCGGGCAGCGCCGCGATGCCCAGGCTCGCGGCGGCGATCACCGCCATCCCGAGGCTGAGCGCGAAGCGCCGCCCCCGGGTGTCGCTGAGCCGTCCGATCAGGTAGGAGCCGACCGGCCGGGCGACGAAGCCCACCGCGAAGGTGGCGTACGCGCCGAGCACCCCGCTGACGCCTCCCTTGCCGTGCCCGAAGAGGTCGGCGGCGAAGTACGGGGCGAGGACGGCGTAGATGTTCCAGTCGAAGGACTCGACCACCGATCCGACCGTTGCCGCGGCCAACTCCCGCCGTCGGCCCCCGGATTGCGACGCGTCACGGTCGGGGGCGACACCGATGCGATCTGTCATGGCCTCAGCATGACACCGTTCGACCTGCGGCGGGATCGGATCCGGGTTTCCCGCCGGGCCGGTCGCGGGCGAACTCCCCGCCCGACTCGGACGAGGCCCTCGGGGCAGCCGTGGAATACCAATGTGACTGGTGTGACTGTCTGGTGATATTTGTGTGCGGTGCATTCGATGATCACCCGGACCTCTCGGCGTGTCCTGCCCGCCGCCGTCTCCGCCGCCACCGCCGTCGCCCTGCTGGCCGGCTGCACCAGCGGCGGCGGCTCCAGCTCCGCCACCACCGCCGCGTCGGGCTCCGCCCCGGCCGCCGCCGCACCGACCGCCACCCCGACACCGACGCCGACGCCGACGCCGACGGTCAAGCCCACCGGCGCCAACGACCCTGCGCTCCAGGCCTTCTACGGCCAGCAGCTCGCCTGGGCTGCCTGCCCGCCCACCCCCGGCGACGGGAAGGCCGATACCTCGGCACTCCAGTGCGCGACCCTCAAGGTCCCGCTGGACTACACCGCCCCCGCCACCGGAACCCTGGACGTCGCGGTGGTCCGCAACCCCGCGAGCAAGACGGACCAGCGGATCGGCTCCCTGGTCCTCAACCCGGGCGGCCCGGGCGGCTCCGGCGTCGCGATGGTCAAGGGCGCGTCGACCCGCTTCGACGGCCCGCTGCACGACCGCTTCGACCTGGTCGGCTTCGACCCGCGCGGCGTCGCCGGCACCAGCCCGCTCAAGTGCCTCGACGACCAGGCCCGGGACGGCTGGCTCACCACCGACACCCCCGGCGCCGACCACGGCAAGCAGCTCGCCGACGCCTGCCAGGCCAAGTACGCCCAGGTGCTGCCCTTCGTCAGCACCCGCAACAGCGCCCGCGACATGGACGTCCTGCGCGCCGCCCTCGGCGACCAGAAGCTCAGCTACCTCGGCATGTCCTACGGCACCTACCTCGGCTCTCTCTACGCCGAGGAGTTCCCGGACCGGGTCGGCCGGCTCGTCCTGGACGGCGCCACCTCGGCCTCCATGTCCCTGGCCCAGCACAACATCGAGCAGTCGGCCGGCTTCGAGCGCGCGCTGAAGGCCTTCGCCGCCGACTGCGCCACCAAGAACCCGTGCTCGCTCGGCAAGGACCCCGACCAGGCCGCGCAGAAGCTCGCCGACTTCCTGGACGGTCTGAAGGACAAGCCGCTCAAGACCTCCTCGGGCCGCGTCCTCACCTCCACCGCCGCCTGGAACGGCGTGCTCGGCCGCCTCTACGGCGGTGAGAAGGCGTGGAGCAACCTGCGCAACTCCATCGGCTGGGCCATGGTCCGCGGTAAGGGCGACGACCTGCTGGACCTCGCCGACGACTACAACGGCCGCGACAAGAGCGGCCGTTACGACGACTCGGCCGACGCCTACACCGCCATCCACTGCGCCGACGGTGCCACCGACGCCCCGGCCGGCGACCAGCTCCAGGCCGCCCTCACCGACCTCGCCGCCAAGGCCCCGCTGGTCGGCAAGCACGACCCGATGGCCGCCCTGTTCGACCCGGACTGCCGCGTCTGGCCGTTCCGCTCCACCGAGAAGCCGCACGCCATCAAGTCCGCCGCGGCCACCCCGATCGTGGTCGTCGGCTCCACCGGCGACCCGGCCACCCCGTACGCCTGGGCCGAGAAGCTCGCCGGCGAACTCGGCAACGCCGTCCTGCTCACCCGCGAGGGCGAGGGCCACGTCGCGTACGACCGCAGCGCCTGTATCCGCACGGCGGTGAACTCCTACCTGGTGGACGGCGCCGTGCCCGCGGCCGGAACGCGCTGCCAGACGGACTGACAGACGCACCCACGCCGACGGCGAACCGCCCCCCGCGCGGGGGGCGGTTCGCCGTCAGTGGTCAGTGGCCGGGGTGGTGAACGAAGCGGTAGGTGTCGCGGTCGAGTTCGGTGACCTGGACCCCGAGGGCGGCCGGTGCGGTGATGCGGGTGCGGAGTGCGGCGAGGACGAGGGCGCTCAGTTCGGCGCGTTGGTCAGTGGTGCGGCCGGCCAGGATCTTGACCTCGACCAGCACCACCGCCTCGCCGGCCGTGCCATCGCCGACCACGTGGTGCGCGGCCGGGCGGAAGAGGGTCTTGCAGTCCGCCACGGTGGTGTCGATCACCTCGGTGATCGCCCGGTGCAGTTCGGCGGCGAGGCCGTCGCGGTCGAAGTCGAGTTCGGCCGAGTGGTCGACCAGGATCTGCGGCACGGGTTTCCTCCCCAGGACGTGTGCGGACGCCGCCGACCCTATCGCGGCCCCACCCGGCGGACCGGGGACGGCAGCGGGCCCCGGCCGTCGCGGCCGGGGCCCGGAAGTCGAAGTGCGGCTTCAGCAGCCGAAGTTGATCAGCCGGAAGGTCGCGTAGTGGTCGCCGGTGTAGTAGTCCTCGTGGTAGCGCTGACCGGTGACGATCCGGCGGGCGCCGCGGGTGGGCGAGCCGGGGGTCACCACGGTGTACTCGTGGTAGTAACCGGACCGCTGGGTCGGCAGCACGCGCTCCTTGTTCTGGAAGACGACGCCGTCCTGGCTGTACGGGAACGGCCCGCCGGAGGCGATCAGGTCGAGCGTGGTGTGGGCCTGGGCCGGCAGGGCGGACAGGCACACCGAGCCGCTCACCGCGGCCTGCGCCTCGGTGGCGACGGCGACGGGGGCGAGGGTGGCCAGGGCGAGGACGGCGGTGGCGGCGGCACGGGTCTTCCACGCGCGTAGAGTTCGGGTCATGCCAAACAGGATGGCGACCGCCCGGGCCTGCCGGAAGCCCCGTTCCGAGTCTTCATCTCCGGTCAACTCGCCGTATCCACAGGTGCCTTGAGCAGGTCAGCCGCGAGGCAGCACCAAGGACTGCACCGACGGGAGCCTGCGCCAGTCGCTCGACACGATGCTCGCGTGCGCCTTGGCCAACTGCTCGGTGCGGGCCCGCGCCTGCTCGGCGGTCGGGTCGGTGGCGCTGATCGCGGGCGCGACCAGGTGCGCGTCCGTCATCACCAGCAGGTAGTGCGAGCGGTCGTACCAGGCGGTGTCGATGGTGTTCACGTAGGTCGAGGCGTCGCCGTCGAAGACCACGAACCACGGGCGGATCCCGGCGTCCGCGCCCGCGTACCGGTCGCGCGGGTCCCCCTTCGCGGCGCCGAGCGCGGACGGGAACACCTGGGCGTCCCCGACCCGGCCGGCGGCGGCGAGGTCGCGCAGGTGCCGCCCGTACTCGACGTCGGTGTGCAGGGTGTCGAAGGGGTTGCTCAACTCGGCCGTGCCCGGGATCGCGTAGAGCAGCACCCGCCCGGCCAGCGCCGACCGGCTCGGCCAGTTGCCCGCCCGCACCGCCTCGTCGAGGCTCGCGTACGTGCCGCCGCCGGGCTTCGCCAGCACATCGGCCGGGCGCAGCACGGCGGAGCCGAGGTGGGCGGCGATCAGCGCGTCCAGCTCGGTCGGCCCCAGGTCGAAGTCGGCCGCGAAGCCGCCCTTCATCTCCAGCTTGACCACCAGCGGGCCGGCCCCCGGGTGGGCGCCGAGCCAGACCCGGATGTCGTCGAGGCAGTGCTCCAGGTTCTTGTTGGCGCCGCCGCCGTAGAGCTGGTCCGGGGTGCTCGCGGCGGTGCAGTTGTTGGAGTTGCCGAGCGGGTTGGTGTGGCTGACCTTCCACTCGCCGGTGATGACGTCGGTCCAGACGTCCAGCTCGATCATCCCGGTGCCGGTGTCCAACGCCTGGGCCAGGTACGGGTAGGCGGCCGGCTCGTAGGTGTTGTGCAGGCCGACGGTGGTGGCCGAGGAGAACGGCAGCTCGCCCGTCCCGTTCTCGGCGCCCGCCGGGGACGCGGAGGTCAGCACCGCCGCGGCGGCGAGCAGGCCGCCGGCCACCAGGCCGGCCAGAGTGCGGCGTACGGTCATCAGGACTACCCCCTGGGTCGGTCGGACAGGCCGCGTGTCCGGGCCGTCGCAGGAAGCATCGTGCACCGGTACGTGCTCCATGTGAAGAAGACACGACAAGCACATGACGGCTCGACATCTGGCCGCCACGCGATCGTGACGCGGTGTCACCCGTCTCGCCGCCACCTGTTCCGGGCGGCAGAAGGGCGGCCTCCCCCCGCACGTGGGGAGGCCGCCCGTGGGTGCGGGGCGGGGTCAGACCCGGTCGGCCGCGATCAGCACGTACTGGAAGGAGCCGTCCTTGTAGGAGTTGATGAACGCCTCCTCGATGCCGGTGACCAGCGAGGTGGTGGCGCGCAGCTCCCAGTAGGGCAGGGTGTCCGGGGTCAGGTCGATGACGGCCTGCGGCACCAGACGGTTGTCGGCCATCGCCCGCAGGTACTCGCGGCGGGAGTGGATGTTGCACTCGAAGTGCGCGTTGATCTGGGAGACCCACTTCGACGGCTGGCCGTAGCGAGGGTTCCAGCAGCCGGTGATGGTCACGTAGCGGCCGCCGACCGACAGCACCCGGGAGTGCTCGGCGAACAGGTCGTGCAGGTCGACGTACATGCTGGACTCGTTGTTCCACGAGCCGGCGACCGTACCGGTCTCGAACGGCATGTCGAGCATGTTGTGGACCCGGGAGCGGACGAACTCGCCGATGCCCAGCTCGGCGGCGCGCTTGTTGCCGAAGTCGGCCTGCTGGGTGGAGAGGGTCAGGCCCTCGACCCGGCAGCCGAAACGCTGGTGGGCCATCACCATCGAGCCGCCGCGGCCGCAGCCCGCGTCGACGAGGGTGTGGTCGGCGCGGATGTCGCCGAGGTGGCTGAGCAGCACGTCGGCCTGGGCGGACTCCAGGCGGTGCAGCTCGGCGACGACCTTCTTCTCGCGCTCGCTGTCGGCCGGGTCACCGATGGCCTCCCGGTCGATCTCACCGATGCCGTAGTGGTGGTGGTAGAGGCCGTCGACGTCGCCCAGACGGAGGTTGACCGGGCGTGCCTCGTGGTCCCAGTAGCGTGCGATGTCGCCCTGGTACGGAGTCGCCGGGCCGGGGATGGTGCCGCCGGAAGTGGTGAGGTCGTCGGTCAGGGACATGTCTCAACTCCATTATGGTCAAGGGTGGTTGTCGAAATCGAGTGGCCGCCGGGACGAGCGCCACCGGAGGTGGGCTACCAGAAGTCGGGCAGCGCGTAGCGGTGGGTGTTGGTCTGGTGCCAGTAGTGGTTGCCGTCGAGCCACGCGGCCACACCGCGCAGGAACCGTACGAGGGTCGGCACCGGGCAGGCCACGGCGAGCGCGGCCGCCTCGGCCTCGAAGGCGTGCATCAGCTCGTTGTGGACCTCGACCGCCTTGAGGTAGCCCTCCTTGCGCGACACGCCCTCGCGCTCGGAGATCACCACGGGCAGGTTCAGGTGCAGCCCGGGACTGGACAGCTCCTTGGTGTACGAGTACAGGTCGTTGACGATGGTGGTGGCGTTGCCGGCCAGGGCGATCACCCGCTGCATGGCGGGCAGCGCGTGCAGCTCGACGGGCAGCTCGTAGCCGCCGACGGTGTCCGTGATCGTCGGGCAGGGGCGGAAGTTGTTGAACTGGCGCATGGCCAGGTACTCCCACACCTCCGGGACGTGGTCGGTCTCGGCCCAGGCGGCCTCGGCCAGGTACCCCAGGTGCAACCGTGCCATGTCGTGCCGGAAGCGGTCCGACTGGGAGGGCGTGGAGGCGCGGCTGAAGTACTCCATCGCCGAGCGGTAGGCCCGGCGGGGCGCGTCCTCGGAGAGCGAGGCCTCCCAGGCCGGGTGGTACTCCGACGCGGTGTGCAGCGGGTCGAGCGCGGTGTGCGCGAGCAGCAGGCGGCTGCCCAGGCCGACCGGCGAGCCGCCGAGGTCCTCGCAGTAGCAGTCGTCCACCGCGTTCTCCGCGACCATCAGCCGGGCCGCGAGCATCAGGTGGTCGATGCTGGGCGCGTCGGGGTGGCAGGCCACCATGTAGCGCCCGGTGGAGAACCCGTCGAAGTCCTTCTCCCACTCCGGCGGGTAGAGCTCGACCTCGTCCATCGCCCAGGCCTTGATCTTCAGGCTGAGCGCCTCCACCCGGGCCGGGT
>NZ_JAFLNG010000198.1 GCF_017427025.1 Streptomyces sp. FH025 | reverse complement strand
TCGGGTCGTCCCCTCTCGGTACGGGTGGCGGGCGGTCTGACGGTTCGTCATATGTGCGTCCGTCACGGTCAGTCCGCCGTCGCGGAGCCGGAGCGGGACCGGTTGATCACGAAGCCGGCCGCCACGTTGACCAGCAGGGTGAGCGCGAACAGCACCAGGCCGGCGGCCATCAGCGCGGACAGCGACAGCGTGTCCGACTCGCCGAAGCGCAGCGCGATCAGCGCGGAGATCGAGTTGGCGCCGTTCTCCAGGATGTGCGTGATGGCCTTGAAGTTCGGCGAGATGATCAGCGCGACGGCGATCGTCTCGCCCATCGCCCGGCCGAAGCCCAGCATCACCGCGCCGATCACGCCGCCCTTGCCGAAGGGCAGCACGACCGCGCGGACCATCCCCCAGCGGGTCGAGCCCAGCGCGTACGCGCCCTCCCGCTCGCCCTGCGGGGCCTGGGAGAACACCTCCCGGCTGAGCGAGGTGATGATCGGAATGATCATCAGGGCGACCACCACGCCCGCGATGAAGGTGGAGGACGTGTAGGAGGTGCCGATGTCGCCGGTGCGCACCTTGAGGAAGGGGATGGTGTCGCCCAGGTGGTTGGCCATCCAGCGGACGAAGCCGATGATCCGCGGCTGGAGGAAGAACAGGCCCCACAGGCCGTAGACGATGCTGGGGATCGCCGCCATCAGGTCGATCAGCGAGATCAGCGCGGCCCGCAGCCGCACCGGGGCGTACTCGGAGATGAAGATCGCGGTGCCGAGGGCCACCGGGACGGCGATCACCAGCGCGATCACGGCGATCAGCAGGCCGTTGGGCAGGACGGCGGCGATGCCGAAGTTGTGCGCGGCGGTCTGCCACTTCTGCTCGGTCAGGAAGGACAGGCCGACGGCGCGCAGCGCGTCGGTGCCGCGCAGGATCAGGAAGAAGGCGATCAGCCCCATGATCGCGAACACCGACAGGCCGGCCAGCCGCAGGACGCCGCGGAACACCCGGTCTCCGGGGGTCGCGGGAGCGGTGATGACGCGGGGGACGTCCTGGTCGGGCCCGTGGTCGGGTCGGCCTGGCGACCCGGCGTACGGTGCCGCGGGCTCAGCGGCGGATGTCATGTGTGCTCTCCGTACTCGGGAACGGGCGGGACTCGGGAACGGGCGTGCTCGGTGAGGGCCCGGGGCGCCACCTCGGTGGGGGTGGAAGCGCTCGGCGGGGCCGGGACGGCGGCCCCGCCGAGCGGTGGGCGCTACCGGGTCAGGGCCTGCGGCGCAGCCGCGACCACTGGGCCCGGGCTCCGGCCAGCGCCTTCGCCCCGGCCGGGGTGCCGCCGAGGAACAGCGCGGCCGGTCCGCCGATCAGCAGCACCAGGCCGGCGATCAGCGCGATCGGCAGCAGCAGCCGGGCCGTGCCTGCCCGGTCGGGGGCCGGGGTGCCGGCCGCGACCGGGGCTGCGGCCAGCGGTCCGCCGGTCGGCGCGGCGCTCGCACCGGGCTTGGCGCCCGCCGCGGGGGCGCCGGGCGCGGCCGGGGCGCCGCCCGCGGTCTCGCCCGTACCGCCGGAGGTGCCGGAGGTACCGGAGGAGGACAGGCCGCCGGAGGAGCCGGTCCCGAGGCCGCCTGCGGTGGCGGAGCCGCCCTCGTTGCTCACCGGGCTGGTGCCGCCGGCCGTCCCGCCGGGGCCCGAGGTGTCCGTGCCGCTGTTCTCCGAACCGCCGGTGGTGCCGTTGTCACCGCCGGACGGCGGAGTGGGCGGGGCGACCTGGTTGCCGGGCAGCTTGCCGTCCTGGGCCTCGACGTGTCCGGCGGCGTCCTGGGCCTGCTGGCGCTGGGCGCCGGTCAGGGCGAGGAAGCCGTTGGCGAGCTGGCCGGGCTGGAGGCCGTACACCTGGCCGCTGGTGGTCACGGTGCGCAGGAACTTGGCGATGGCCGCCGCCTTGCCGGCGTCGACGCCCTGGGTGGGCACCATCGCGTACTGCACGGTGGTCAGCGGGTAGGCGTGCTGGTCCCGGGAGAACGCCGTGTCCGGGGTGCCGTAGGGCAGTTGCTGCACGCCGGTGGCCGGGTCGGTCGGCATGTCGGCGACGGCGGCCTGGAAGGTGGAGGTGGCGGGCGAGACGAAGGTGCCCGCCGGGTTGAGCAGTTGGGCCTCGGGCAGCGAGTAGGCCTTGGCCTGCCCGGAGTCCATGATGGCGAACAGGGTGCGCTCGCCCGGGAGCAGGGAGCGGCACGCGGCGTGCGAGCCGTCGGGCTTCGGGTCCGTGTTGGAGCAGGTGGAGGTGCCCGAGAGCACGGTGCGCGCCACCCTGGACAGGCCCAGGATCAGCGGGTTCCACTCGTACTGCTTCCAGACGTTGAGCGGGTCCTTGGTGGCGCCGACGAAGCCGCTGGAGTCCTGGCGGACGAAGGCCTCGACCGGGTAGCCCGAGAACGCCGGGCGCGTGTAGAAGGTGTCGACGTGCATGCCCCACGGGTCGGGCTCACCGTCGAGGAAGCGCACGGCGTCCGGGTCGGAGGCGATCCAGGAAGTCAGTTGGTACGTGAAGTCCGAGGTGCCGCCGATGACGGTGGGGCTGGTGAAGCCCGCGTCGCAGGAGCCCGGCCAGGCCAGGCCGCTGCTCGGGGGCAGCGGGTTGAGCTTCTGGAACTCCGGGTCCTGGAAGATGCAGGTCGGATTGCCCTTCACCGAGGCGATGACGTCGTTGCCCACGGGTGCGTAGGACTGGGTGAGCATTTTGGCCAGCAGGCGGGCGTTGAGCTTCATGTCCCTGATCTGGCGCCCCGAGACGGGGTCGTCCACCACGAACGCCACCGAGATGCCGGTCGTCGTCAGCGGCGCGTACACGTACGGCCTCGGGGGCGGTGCCTGGGTGTCGGGGCGGGCCGTCAGGGCCATGTCGTTGCCGCCACCGCCGCCGAGGAAGCCGGCGCGGGCCTGGGGCTCACCGCCGGCCGGGCTGTAGCGCACGGTGAGCGGGTGGTCGCCCTGGCACAGGCCGGCCAGCCACTGCGTCATCGCGCGGTTCGCCATCTCCAGGCCGGCGGCCTGGAAATCGGCGTGCCCGGCCTCGCAGGCGGCCGGGGTCGGCGCGAACTCCAGCGGGATGGTGACGTGCTTGTTCCAGGCGCACGTCTCGTTGGTCTTGTTCTTGGTGCGCAGGTTCTCGCCCTGCATCACGAAGTCGGACGCCGTGCCGTACTCGATCATGGTGTCGGCGTCGTGGTTGTTGCAGTTCAGCAGGCCCTTGCGGTTCCAGATCGCGCGGCTGTCACCGCCGTAGTTGGGCTCCACCACGATCGAGCAGGGGTGGGTGGGGTCGCAGCCGAGGTTCTTGCTCTCGTTCGCCGTCCACACCTCGATGTTGACCGCGCCCGAACCGTCCGGCCCGGTCGGGGCGAGCACCATGTTGCTCGGGAAGTCGGGCGTGGTGGTGCCGGGGGCCGGGGCCTTCTGCTCGAAGCCCGCGGCGGGGTCGGCGTTGAAGAGGGTGCTGCCGTAACAGTCGGTGATCTTGGGGTCGGCGCCGCGGCACTGGTACACCCGGACGGGGTAGTACGCCGCGTTGCCGGAGAGCGGCGTGAGCACGACCGGCATCCCGTTGGAGTCCACGGTCGGGGTGAAGCCGCTCCAGGAGACCTGGATGACCTGGTTGGAGAGGTCCTTGGTCTGGGAGACGGTGACGCTCCCCTTGGGGCCGTTGGACTGGGTGTCCGGAATCCACACCTCGGGCCCGGGCACGGTCACCGCCGAACCCCCGCTCGCCGCAGCGACCTCGGGGGCCGTTCCGAGGCCGATCGGCACCACCCCGAGGGCGACCACCACCGACCAGACCAACGTGATCGCCGGTAGTCGGCGACGCCACCGTCTCGGATGCGTCCGGTCGGGCAGTCGGACTCTCATGGCGGGCACCTCCGTGCGAAGTCCGCGCCGCCGGGGACGCGGCGCGGGAGGGCGGGGCCGGGCTGCGGCCGGCAAACGATTCCGGTACGCATCCATTCGGCCAGCCAGAAGTGGCCGGATCCGGTCGCCAGCGTGTACGAGACCCCAACGCGGCGACTCCGTAGCGGAGTTGACCCTTCCTCATGGGAACGGTCCGATAACTGTTCCGGCAACCCATGAGAAGAGGCCCGCACCTTCCGGTACGGGCCCGCGTGGACCGTCAGGCCGGATCAGCCGTTGACGACGGTGAGCGAGAGGGAGCCGACCGACTGGCCGGACGTGAAGAAGGTGGTGTTCAGCTGGGTGTCCAGGAACTGCGCGCCGTTCGCGTCGACCTTGAGGTCCGTCGCACTGAGCGTCTGGGTGGTGTCCACCTTGGTGGTGCGCACGACGCCGGCCGGCTTCAGCAGCGGGACCGGAGCGGTGCCGCCGGCCGGAACGCCGGTGACGCGCCAGTCGTCGGCGCTGAAGGCGAGCTGCTTGAAGGTCACGCTCTTGCCGGTGAAGAAGTCGACGAACAGCAGGCTGCCGCCCAGCTGCACGTTCCCGTAGTAGCCGGCCAGGTTGACGCTGGCGCCGGCGACCGGGAGGGAGACCGAGAAGCCGGTGGTGCTGTCGTAGGAGGGCGTGGCCTGCGGCAGCGGGATGATCACGACGCCGTTGCCGGCCGCGGACTGCAGGAACGTGTTGCTCTCGTTGATCACGGCGTTGCCGGTCGCGGTGACCGGGGCGGTGTCGGCGGCGGCGGCGCCGCTCAGGACGGTCAGCGAGAGGACGGCGGCGGCACCGGCGGCGACGAACCGGGCGGAGGTGCGGGACATGCTGGACTCCTTGGGAGAGGGAGGGGTCGGTGCGGGACCGGGCCGGCGGCCGCGGGTCGAGGACCCGCGGCCGCCGGGAGGATCGGGGTGGATCAGAAGGCGGTGCCGCAGGCCGGGGTCGGCAGGAAGCCGTAGCTCTTGAGGTCCGCGGTGGCGACCGCGTCGTTGCAGATCCAGCCGTCGGGGCCGAAGATCGCGCGCAGGGCGGTGCCGTGGGCGTCGGTGGCGGTCCACTCGGCGTCACGGAGCACGTTGTAGACCACGCGGCCGAAGGAGGAGTTGGAGAAGGCGGTGTTGATGACGCCGTTGGTCACGGGGGTCAGGGTGACGGTCGGGCTGACGTAGATGTTGCGCAGGGTCAGGTTGCCCACGGCGTCGCTCGGGGTGCTGTGGCCACCCACGGTCTGGCCGAGGTAGTGGGCCACCGAGTACGGGAACACGGCGTCGGCATCGTTGAGCAGCAGCGGGTCGACGCCCTCGTTCTCCTGCGGGCCGGTGACGACGCAGGAGCCCAGGGTCGGGTTGCCGATGGCACCCAGGAAGAAGGAGCGCGTGCCGGAGGAGGCCTGCGGCAGGATCGGGTGGATCGTCGCGCTGGGCAGCGTCGGGTCGATCTGGGTCCAGTTGGTGGTGGTGCACTGGTAGATCGCCTTCAGCTGGGCGGCGCTCAGCTGGGCCGGGGCGTGGCCGCCCTTGACCGCGGACCAGGTCACGGCGTCCTTGGCCAGGGCGATGAAGTCGTCGGTCGCCGGGTCGGTCGCCGCGCGGCCGCGCGAGGAACGGGCGAAGTCGACGGTGGCGCTGGTGTTGCCGTTCAGCGCGGTGATGCCGGCGCCGGAGCCGTTCGGGCGGGTGATCGGGGTGGCACCGGCCTTGGTGGTGATGGTGCCGGTGGGGATCGCGTCCCAGCTGTACAGGTGCGGGGCGTTCGGGTCGGTCAGCGTCGCGTTGTAGTCCGTGGAGAGCTGGTTCAGCACGGCCTGGGTGGTGTCCGAGCCCACGCCCACGATGTCCTGGGAGTTCGGCAGGCTCGCCGGGTCGGCGACCGAGGTGCCGGCGGCGACGGTGGCGAGGGAGGTCGCCAGGGCGGCGACGGCGAGCAGCTTGGCAGCGGTCCTACGCATGTTCCTCTTCCTCCGGGGGAGAGACGTACATCGCGTTACCCGGGCCCTGGTTGGGAGTCCGGGGCCGGCGGCCGCGTCCGCTGCGGCCCTTCCGGCAGTGCTGATCCTGTCCGCCGGGGAGGTTCCGCCGGAAGGGTGGTCGAGTCCGGCCGGGGAATGTCGACTCATCGGTTCGACGAGGTTTAGGCACTGGTCAGCGCGGACGTGACAGGGGCATACCCAGGGCTCCGAACCCGGTCGACGTTCTTCTCCAGGAGGCTGCTCGGGGTGTTGCCGGAAACCTGCGCTTCACCGGAACAGCACGGACGGCCGCCGCCGGGACGGCCATCGCTTCACAGGGGATCCGTCGGGTCACACCCGGCCGACGGCTCACACCCGGCCGACGGGTCACAGCGGCCAGCGGCCGTCCCGCCCGCTCCGGCGCAACTCCTGCCCCACCCACTGCAATCCGGCCAGGAAGCCCTCGACCCCGGCCTGGCACTGGTCGCGCCGCAGGTACCCGCGCGCGCTGCGCGCGACCGGCACGGCGCCGGCCGTGCCGGGCCTGGTGCTGAGCACCGGCAGGTAGGCGGACCACACCCACTGCCGCCCCTCGGACTGCCCGGTCGAGCACCGCAGGGCGGCCCGCTCGATGATCAACTCCCGCACCGCCTCCGCGAGTTCCTCCTCGCTGCGGTACGTCCGCACGCCGACGCCGAGCGGCCGCCCGTTGGCGGCACGCAGCGCCCAGCCGAGGCAGCGGTCGGCCGCGGGCACGATCAGCAGCCGCGGGCCGCGCCGCTCAGCGGCCATCGGCGCGTCTCAACGTCCCGGCCCGCTCGGGAAGTTCGCGCGGCGGTTGCTTGGCGAGCAGCACGACGAAGCGCCGGAAGGCGTTCTGGCAGGTCGCGTACCGTTCGTACGCGCGGCTGGAGCGCACTTCGGGGAGGCTGCGGGAGCCGGGGACGACCCAGATCCAGCCGATGCCCTCGCGGACGTGGGTGATCCGCGCGGTGAGTTCGGCGGCCCCGGCGCGCAGGTCGTCGAAGCCCCGCTCGGCCTCGCCGGGCGTTTCGAACGACGCGGCGGTGATGGCCACGACCCGGCCGTTGGACGCCTTCAGCTGCCAGCGGTAGCGCCCGTCCGGAGCACGTTCGGTCCGGAATCCCCCTCGACTTGCCCCTGCTGCGGTGTGACCGCGGCCGGAAGCGTCCACTGCCCCCTCCGTCCGGTTTCCCCTCCGAGACGGATGACAAGCTATGTGTGCACACAGAACTCCCGAAAGCCCAGAACGTTCACAACTTGCGCTGTTGGTCGGGAAGTTCTCCCTCGTTCAGCTTTCACCGATCGAACGGACGGTGACGCTGCGCGTAACGGTCCGTGGCCTCAGAGCCGGGCCGTCCAGCGCACCCGGGTGCCCCTGCGACGCGGGCCCGGCTCGTGCCAGGCGTCGCCGCCGAGCGCCTCGGCCCGCCGGGTCAGGTTGCGCAGTCCGCTGCGCCGGCCGCCCTCCGGGATGCCGATCCCGTCGTCCGTCACGGTGAGTCGCACGCCGGGGCGCCCGCCGCGGTCCAGCGACTCAGGGTCGCCGCCGACCGGCCGGCCGTCGTCGCCCAGGTGGACGGTCGCGTCGATCTCCACGCCGACCCGGGAGGCGCGCGCGTGCCGGGCCGTGTTGGAGAGCATCTCCCGCAGTGCGGCGAGCAGTTGGCGGCCGGTCTTCTCGCCGACGAGGCTCTCCACCGGCCCGACGAAGCTCACCGAGGGCTTGAAGCCGAGCGCCGCCGCGGCCTGGCTGGCCTCGCGCAGCACCCGGGTGCGCAGGGTGTCGGGGGCGTCGCCGTGGTTGTCGTGCTGGAGCGCGTAGATGGTGGTGCGGACCTCCTGGATGGTGGCGTCCAGTTCGTCCACCGCCTTGCCGATGCCGGTCCTCACCTCGGGGACGACCGCCCGCCGGGCCGCGCTCTCCAGCATCATCCCGGTGGCGAACAGCCGCTGGATCACCAGGTCGTGGAGGTCGCGGGCGATCCGGTCGCGGTCCTGGAAGACGGCCAGGCGCTGCTGGTCGCGCTGGCCCTCGGCGAGCCGCAGGGCGAGCGCGGCCTGCGAGGCGAAGGTCTCGGCGAGTTGCTTCTCGGAGTCGGTGAACGGCACCGCGCCGCGCGGGCGCCAGACGCAGAGCCCGCCGAGCACCCGGCCGGCGGCGACCATCGGGACGGCCATGGACGGGCCGAAGCTGCGGGCGAGCCGCATCACCACGGTCGGGTCGCTGGACATGTCGTCCAGGTGCATGCTCTCCCCCGCGAGCAGCCGGGCGGCGAAGCTGTCCTTGGGCAGCAGTTCGCCGCGGACGAACTCGGCGGCCTCGCCGGAGGCGTGGGCGACCCTCATCTGCCCGTCCTCCTCGCCGACCGGGCCGGTGGGCAGCAGGATCATGCCGAGCGCGGCGTCCGCCAACTCCCGCACCTGCTCGGCGGCGACGGTCAGCGCGCCCTCGGCCTGCTCGGTGGAGAGCAGCGCGTGGGTGACGGCGGCGGCGCCGGCGATCCAGCGTTCGCGGCGGCGGCCCTCCTCGTACAGCCGGGAGTTCTCGATGGCGACCCCGGCGGCGGCGGCGAGCGCGTGGACGACCTGCTCGTCCTCGGGGGTGAAGGCGCCGCCGCCCTTCTTCTCGGTGAGGTAGAGGTTGCCGAAGACCTCCGCGCGGACCCTGATCGGCACGCCCAGGAAGGTCCGCATCTGGGGGTGGTGCCCCGGGAACCCGGAGGAGCGGGGGTCGGCGCCGAGGTCGGCCAGCCGCAGCGACTCGGGGCGGTCGATGAGCGCGCCGAGGATGCCGCGGCCGACGGGCAGTTCGCCGATCTCGGCGGCGGTGTCGTCGTCGACGCCGACGTGGATGAAGTCGGCCAGCCCGGTGCCGCCGGGGGCGATCACGCCGAGGGCCGCGTACCGGGCGTCGACGAGTTCGGCGGCGCCGGCGGCGATCCGTTGCAGGGTGGCGTGCAGGTCGAGCCCGGCGCCGATGGAGACGACCGCCTCCAGCAGCCGCTGCATCCGGTCGGTGACGGCGGCGGCCGACTGCAGCCGCTCCGAGACCTCCGTGACCAGGGTGTCCAGGCCGAGCGAGGCGATCTCGGGCACCCGGTGGGGTGTCGGCTCGGGGGTGGCCTCGGGGGGGTCCGGCATGGGGTCCATGGAGAAAGCCTAGTTTGTACGGTTTTCATCCGAAGGGCGGCGCCACGGCCGGACACCGCCCCCGGTGATCACGATTCGACTACCGGACGGCGGCCGGCTCCGCCAGCCCGTCCGCCTCGCGCTCCCGCCGCCACATCGCGTGCAGCCGTCCGTCCGGGTCGGCGACCAGCTCCGACCAGCGGCCGCGCTCGGCCACCCGGCCGCCGTCCAGCACCAGGACCTCGTCCACCGAGGTGTCGTCCAGCCCGGCCAGCCGGTGGGTGATCAGCACGGTGGTGCGGCCCTCGGTGGCGGCCAGCAGGTCGGCGGTGAGCGCGTCGGCGGTGGGCAGGTCGAGGTGCTCGGCGGGCTCGTCCAGGACCAGGACGGGGAAGTCCGCGAGCAGCGCCCGGGCGAGCGCGAGGCGCTGGCGCTGGCCGCCGGAGAGGCGGGCGCCGTGCTCGCCGACCATGGTGTCCAGGCCCTCCGGCAGGCCGTCCGTCCACTCCAGCAGCCGGGCGGCGGCGAGTGCGGCGCGCAGCGCGTCCTCGTCCGCGTCCGGCCGGGCGAGCCTCAGGTTCTCCCGCAGCGAGCTGTCGAAGACGTGGGCGTCCTGGGCGCAGAGGCCGATCACCCGGCGGACGTCCTCGCCCGCGAGCGCCCGGCTGTCCACGGCCTGTGGGCGGCCGGCGGCGAAGGTCACCGCGCCGGCGCTCGGCTCCAGGAAGCGCAGCAGCGCCTGGGCGAGGGTGGTCTTGCCGGAGCCGGACGGGCCGACCACGGCGATCCGGCGGCCGGGGGCGAGGTCGAGGTCCACCCCGGCCAGCGCGTCCACGGCCTGCCCGGGGTGCCGTACGGTCAGCCCGCGCACCGCGACCGGCAGCGGCCGCTCGGGCAGGGCCGCCGGGCCCAGAGGCTCTTCAACGGGCGCCTCGGCGTTCAGGACCTCGTCCAGCCGCGCCCGCGCGGCGAGGCTGCGCTGACGGGCCTGGACGGCGAGCGGCATGCCCGTGACGGCCTCGAAGGCGGCCAGCGGGGTCAGCACCACCACGGCCAGGCAGACCGGCGCGAGCGCGCCGTCGCGCACCCCCTGGATGCCGACGACCGCCGCCGCCACCACCGTCAGCCCGGTGAGCAGCGCGATCAGCCCGGTGCCGAGCGCGGCGGTGGCGGCCGAGCGGGCGGCCAGTCCGGTCAGCGCGGCGTCGGCGCTGCGGACGGCGGCCAGCCGGCCGGGCAGCGCGCCGGCCACGGTGAGCTCGGCGGTGCCGGTGAAGGCGTCCACGACGGTGGTGGCCAGCCGGCCGCGGGCCGGGGCCTGCCGCCGCTCGGCGCCGGCCGACCAGCGGGCGGCCAGCGCGGGCACCAGCACCCCGGCGAGCAGCAGTCCGAGGCCGAGCACCACCCCGGCGGCGGGCAGGAAGAGGCCCATCGCCACCGCCGAGGCCAGCGCGACCACGCCCGCGACGGCGGCGGGCAGCCGCCAGCGCAGGTAGTGGTCCTGGATCGCGTCCACGTCGGCGACCAGCCGGGAGAGCAGGTCGCCGCGCCGGAAGGCCGGCAGTCCGGCCGGGGCGAGCGCGGCCAGCCGCCGGTAGACGGCGGCCCGCAGGGTGCCGAGGGTGCGCAGCACGGCGTCGTGCGAGACCAGCCGCTCGGCGTAGCGGAAGACACTGCGGCCGATGCCGAAGGCCCGCACCGAGGTGACGGCCATCATCAGGTAGAGCACCGGGGGCATCTGCGAGGCGCGGGAGATGAGGTAACCGGAGGTGGCCATCAGGGCGACGGCGCAGCCGAGGGCGAGCGCACCGAGCAGGACGGACAGCGCCAGCCGGGGCGTGGTGCCGGCCTCGACGCCGGGCTCCTCGGGCTGTGCGGGGGCGGGCGTCGGCAGCCCGCTGTGGGCGAGCGGCGCGACCGGGGCGGCCGTGACGGACGGGGCCCCCGCCAGCCGTACCCGCTCGTCCGCGACGGCCAGCAGCGCGGGCCGGTGGGCGACGACCAGGACGGTGCGCGCCGGGTCCTCGGCGAGCGCCCGGACGGCGTCGACCACGGCCGCCTCGGAGGCGCCGTCGAGGTTGGCGGTGGGCTCGTCCAGCAGCACCAGCGGCCGGTCGTCGGCGAGCAGCACCCGGGCGAGGGCGAGGCGCTGGCGCTGGCCTGCGGAGAGCCCGGCGCCGTCCTCCCCCAGTTCGGCGGCCAGGTCGGTGACGAAGTCGAGCGCGTGCGCCGCCCGCAGCGCCGTCCACAGCTGTTCGTCGGAGGCGTCCGGCCGGTGGAGCCGCAGGTTGTCGGCGACCGTCCCGGCGAACAGGTGCGGGTGCTGCGGCACCCAGGCGATCTGCCGCCGCCAGCTCGCCGGCTCCAGCTCGGCGAGGTCGTACGTCCGGCCGTCGGCGGCGGTGATCCGGACGGTGCCGGCCTCGGGGGTGGTGAGGCCGAGCAGGACGGACACCAGGGTGGACTTGCCGGCGCCGCTCGGGCCGGTGAGGGCGGTGGTGGAGCCCGGCCGCAGGGTCAGCCCGGCGCCGTCCAGCGCGGGGACGGCGCGCCCCGGGTGCCG
>NZ_JAFLNG010000197.1 GCF_017427025.1 Streptomyces sp. FH025 | reverse complement strand
GGGCTCGCCGAGGCCGGGGTGGCTCGCGCCGAGTTCCTCGGCGGCTTCTTCGGCGGCGTCGCGGTCGGGCAGGACCAGCAGTTGCCGGGCGAACGGGTCGCCGACGTCCGGGAGGTCGGGGGAGTGGTTCTCGGTCACCGGGCCATTCTCCAGGTGGCTCCGAGCGCCCGGACGGCCCGGGTGCCCGGCGGGTGTCCGGTGGGTGGGGCGGGAGTGTCCGCGGCCCGTGGGATGCTGGTAGGCGATGGCCAGGAAGAGTGCACCCGACGACCTGCTCGCCCCGCTGACCCTCGCGGTCGGCCAGGAGGAGCTGCTGCTGGACCGCGCGGTCGCCCAGGTGGTGGCCGCCGCGAAGGCGGCGGACCCGGACACCGACGTACGGGACCTGCCGCCCGGGGGGCTGCAGCCCGGCAGCCTGGCCGAGCTGACCACGCCCTCGCTGTTCGCCGAGCGCAAGGTGATCGTCATCCGGGCCGCCCAGGACCTCTCCGCCGACTCGGTGAAGGAGGTCAAGGCCTACATCGAGGCACCGGCCGAAGAAGTGATCATGGTGCTGGTGCACGCCGGCGGCGCCAAGGGCAAGGGCCTGCTAGACGCCGGGCGCAAGGCCGGCGGGCGTGAGGTGGCCTGCGCCAAGCTGACCAAGGCGAACGAGCGGCTGGCCTTCGTCAAGGGCGAGTTCCGTACGCTGGGCCGCTCCGCGACCCCGGAGGCGTGCCAGGCGCTGCTGGACGCGCTCGGCAGCGACCTGCGCGAGCTGGCGGCCGCGTGCAGCCAGTTGACCTCGGACGTCGAGGGGGCGATCGACGACACGGTGGTGGCCCGCTACTACAGCGGCCGGGCCGAGGCCACCGGCTTCGAGGTGGCCGACCTGGCGGTCACCGGCCGGGCCGCAGAGGCGTTGGAGCGGCTGCGCTGGGCGCTGGCCGTCGGCCAGCCGCCGACCGGCATCACCTACGCGCTGGCCTCCGGCGTGCGCAGCATCGGGCGGTTGGCGACCACCGGGCGGAACATGCGCCCGGCCGATCTGGCCCGCGAGCTGGGCATGCCGCCGTGGAAGGTCGACCGGGTCCGCCAGCAGATGCGCGGCTGGACGGGGGACGGGGTGGCCACCGCGCTGACCGCGATCGCCCAGGCCGACGCCGCCGTGAAGGGCGGCTCGGACGACCCGGCCTTCGCCCTGGAGCGCGCGGTGGTCGCCGTCGCCAGGGCCGCCCGGGCCGGCTCCCGACCCGCCTACTGACCGTCCGGGCCGGCTCCGGCCCGCCCTCGCCGCTCGGCGGGTCGGCACTCGGCGGGTCGGCACTCGACGGATCGGCCTACTTGCGCATCGACCGGAGGGTCTCCGAGGCATCGGCCTGCAGGGCCGCCCGCAGGTCGTCCTTGGACATCGTCTTGTTCTTGCCCTCCGTGTAACTCCCGGACCAGGAGATGTAGTACGTCAGCCCTCCGTCGTGGACCTCCACCTCGGCGCTGATGCTGTGCCAGTTCTTGTCCGACGTGCCCGGGTCGTCCTTGTAGCTGAAGTACGCCTCCTCGCCGAGGCCCGAGAGGTCGCTGATCTGGTAGCCCCGCGCCCGGTAGGCCTCCTTGGCGGCCGTGAACTCGGGCCCGGGGTTGACCGCCCGGTGCAGGTCGGCGCGCATGTAGGCGTTGGCGAACTCGCCACTGGAGGAGGTGTCGCCAGGGCGCTTGAGCGACATCGAGCAGGTCATGCTGTCGAGCGCCTGGTTCCGGTCGGTGTGGTGGGTCGGCGGGTAGGTGCTGTCGGTGGAGTAGGTCTTGAGGAGGTTGTCCGGCTTCCCGGTGGTGCAGAAGTCGTCCGAGACGTGGTAGCCGCCGAGGCTGCGCGGCGAGGAGTCGCTGCTGACCATGCCCGGGACGACCAGTACGGCGGTGGCCCAGCCGGCCGAGGCGAGCACCGCGCCGACGAAGGCCCAGACGGCGTTGCGACGCAGGTTGCCCCCGGAACGGGCCCCGGACGCGCCGCCCGTGGGAACACCCGCCGGAACACCCGCCGGAACACCAACCGGCACACCAAGCGGAACACCCGTCGGAACGGCTGCTCCCGGCGAGGCGGGTAGCCCGGGCGGCGGACCGAACCCGCCGGGAACGGCCTGGGCCGCCCCCGGAGCCTGCTGCGGGAAGCCGTACCCCGGCCGGTTCGGCGCGGGCGGCGCGGGCGCGGGCTGCGGCTGAGGTCCCGGGTGCGGCCCGGGCTGGGGCTGCCGCGCGCCCGGCGGCTGCTGCGGCGGTGGTGGCGTCGTCATGGAAGTTCCCCCCTCGGGACCGGCGTCGGGGTGCTCCCGCACCTCGATCGCGCGGGACCGACCATAGCGGCCGGACCGTGGAACGCGACAGGCGCCCAGCGGCCTCCGGGGAGGAGGTCGCTGGGCGCCTGTCGTACTGCTGCTGTGCACCGCACCCGCGTGGCGAACGCAGGCCGCGTACGGTGCGAGTCTCACGACGCCTCGGGGGTCCGGGTAGAGGGCCGGGTCATCCCGAAGCGGTGGGGGCCGGAGCCCCCGGGGGGCGTCAGGCCTGGGCGGCCACGTTGACGCGCTTGGTGATGGCCGACTTCTTGTTGGCGGCCTGGTTGGCGTGGATGACGCCCTTGCTCACGGCCTTGTCCAGCGCCTTGGAGGCGGCGCGGGCCAGCTCGACGGCCTTCTCGGTCTCGCCGGCGGCAGCGGCCTCACGGGCCTTGCGCAGAGCGGTCTTCAGCGAGGACTTGACGGCCTTGTTGCGCAGGCGCGCCTTCTCGTTGGTCTTGTTGCGCTTGATCTGGGACTTGATGTTCGCCACGAAGGAGCCTCAGTCTGTCTAAAGGTTTGAACGGGGTCGCACCGGCGGCCGTCGGTCCAGCTGAGAGGGCATGCCGAGGCCAGGTGCAGCAGCCCACGCTACCAGGGGCCCACTGCCGCCCCCAAACCGGGCCGGATCAGGGTTCCCGCCGAGCGGGGCCGGCAATGGCGGGAGCGACGGGCGCGTCGTCACCCAAGGCCCGGCGCGTCGTCGCCCGAGGCCCGGCGAGGGGGCGTGGGGCGGGCCCGGGACCGGCCTAGGCGGTCAGCAGTGGCTCCCCGTAGTGCTCGACCTCCGGGAACGGCCGGTAGAAGCGGTGCAGCAGCTCCCGCCACCGCTGGTACTCGGCCGAGCCGCAGAAGCCCTCGGTGTGGTCGGCGAGGGTCTCCCACTCCACCTGGAGGAGGAAGCGCGAGCCGCGGCCCTCGTCCAGGCAGCGGTGCAGCCGCAGGGAGCGGAAGCCGTGCTGGACGGCGATCAGCGGGCGGGCCTCGGCGAAGGCGGTGAGGAACTCGTCCTCCCGGCCGGGCAGGACGTCGAGCAGTGCGCTTTCCAGGATCACGGGGTCATCCTGCCGCCGCTCCCGCCGGGGGCGGAAGGCTCCATGGTGTTCGAACCGCCGCCCGAACCGCTGCCCGGGTCGAGGTCGTGGGAAGATGGGAGGAACTATTTCGATCGGACGAGACCGTCCGGTCCCCGGGATAGCCGGTCAGCGATGATCCGGACACCCCCGGCCCCGGACCAACGGAGAATCGGACCAAGGTGCCCGCGACCCCCATCAATGTGCCAGAGCCCAGCCGTACCGACCCGGCGCTGATCCGCAACTTCTGCATCATCGCCCACATCGACCACGGCAAGTCGACGCTCGCAGACCGGATGCTGCAGATCACCGGTGTCGTCGACCCCCGGCAGATGCGTGCCCAGTACCTCGACCGCATGGACATCGAGCGCGAGCGCGGCATCACGATCAAGTCGCAGGCGGTCCGCCTCCCGTGGGCGCCGAAGACCGGTCCGAACGCCGGGGCGACGCACATCCTCAACATGATCGACACCCCGGGCCACGTGGACTTCACGTACGAGGTGTCCCGCTCCCTCGCGGCCTGCGAGGGCACCATCCTGGTGGTCGACGCGGCCCAGGGCATCGAGGCGCAGACCCTCGCCAACCTCTACCTGGCGCTGGAGAACGACCTCACGATCGTCCCGGTGCTCAACAAGATCGACCTCCCGGCCGCCCAGCCGGAGAAGTACGCCGAGGAGATCGCCCACATCATCGGCTGCGACCCGGGCGACGTGCTCAAGGTCAGCGCCAAGACCGGTCTGGGCGTCGAGGACCTGCTGGACCACATCGTCGACACCGTTCCGGCCCCGGTCGGTGTCGCGCAGGCCCCGGCCCGAGCGATGATCTTCGACTCGGTGTACGACGCCTACCGCGGCGTGGTCACCTACGTCAGGGTCGTCGACGGCCAGCTGAACAAGCGCGAGCGCATCCAGATGATGTCCACCGGCGCGACCCACGAGCTGCTGGAGATCGGCGTCATCTCGCCCGAGCCGAAGGTCGCCGACGGCCTCGGCGTCGGCGAGGTGGGCTACATCATTACCGGTGTGAAGGACGTCCGGCAGTCCAAGGTCGGTGACACGATCACCTCGCAGAACAAGGGTGCCACCGAGCCGCTCGGCGGCTACAAGGACCCGCGCCCGATGGTGTTCTCCGGCCTGTACCCGCTGGACGGCTCGGACTACCCGCTGCTGCGCGACGCCCTGGACAAGCTGCGGCTCAACGACGCCGCCCTGGTGTACGAGCCGGAGACCTCGGTCGCGCTGGGCTTCGGCTACCGCTGCGGCTTCCTGGGCCTGCTGCACCTGGAGATCATCCGGGAGCGCCTGGAGCGCGAGTTCAACCTCGACCTGATCTCCACCGCCCCGAACGTGATCTACCGGGTGATCATGGAGGACGGCACCGAGCACACCGTCACCAACCCGAGCGAGTTCCCCACCGGCAAGATCGCCGAGGTGTACGAGCCGGTCGTGCGCGGCACCATCCTGGCGCCCAACGAGTTCGTCGGCGCGATCATGGAGCTCTGCCAGTCCCGCCGCGGCAACCTGCAGGGCATGGACTACCTCTCCGAGGACCGGGTCGAGCTGCGTTACACCCTGCCGCTCGCGGAGATCGTCTTCGACTTCTTCGACCAGCTGAAGTCCAAGACCCGCGGCTACGCCTCGCTCGACTACGAGCCCATCGGCGAGCAGACCGCCAACCTGGTCAAGGTCGATATCCTGCTGCACGGCGACGCGGTGGACGCCTTCTCCGCGATCGTGCACAAGGACAAGGCCTACAGCTACGGCGTGATGATGGCGGGCAAGCTGCAGAAGCTCATCCCCCGCCAGCAGTTCGAGGTGCCGATCCAGGCCGCGATCGGCTCCCGGGTCATCGCCCGCGAGACGGTCCGCGCGATCCGCAAGGACGTCCTCGCCAAGTGCTACGGCGGTGACATCTCCCGCAAGCGGAAGCTGCTGGAGAAGCAGAAGGAGGGCAAGAAGCGGATGAAGATGGTCGGCCGCGTGGAGGTCCCGCAGGAGGCCTTCATCGCCGCGCTGTCCACCGACGCCGAGGCTCCGAAGGAAAAGAAGTAGCCGCGAGCGGTACGAGGAGGGCCCGGGCAGCCGCCCGGGCCCTTCCGCGTTTTCGCGCGGGGGAGGGGGCCGCTACTTCAGCGCACCGAACACGGCGCTGACGATCCCGGCCTTGGCCAGCCGCCCCGCGGTGCCGGTGAGGACGGTGGGCTTCATGGCGTCGTCCGGGTGGACCAGCTGGAGCAGCCCGTCCCGCCGCCCGAGGCTGAGGCACTGCACGACGTACTTGAACGAGAACGGCTTCGACGTGCGCCCGTCGAGCAGCCTGCCGACGTACTGGCCCTGCGGCAGCGCGGTGGCGCAGCCCATCCGCAGGGTGCCGATGCCGGGGACGGTGACGGCGGCGGCGTCGCCGACCACGTGGACGTCCGGGTGCGAGACCGACCGCAGGTGGTCGTCCACCAGGGCGCGGCCGTGTTCGTCCACGGCCAGTCCGGCCTCGGCGGCCAGCGGGTGCGGCTCCAGCGAGGCGGCCCACAGGGTCAGGTCGGCGCCGATCGGGCCGGCGGTGGTGCGCAGCCCGTCGGGGGTGACCTGGGTGACGGTGGCGTCCTCGTGGACGGCGACGCCGAGCCGGTCGAGGACGCGCCGGATGTGGGCGCGGCCCTTGGGGGAGTAGATGCCGCCGACCGGGCCGGCCGCGACGATCCGCACCCGCCAGTCGGGGTGGGCCTCGGCGAGTTCGGTGGCCAGTTCGATGCCGGTGGCGCCGCCGCCGACCACGGCCAGGGTGCCGGGGCGGTCGGCCTCGCGGATCAGGCGCCGTACCTCGGCGGCGCGCTCCAGGGGGTGGGCGTGCTCGGCGGCGCCGGGGACGCCGTGCCAGGCGGTGCGGCTGCCGAGGGCGTAGACCAGGGTGTCGTAGCCGAGGGTGGTGCCGTCGTCCAGGACGACCTCGTGTCCGGCCGGGTCGAGCTCGACGGCCCGGGCCCGGTGGTGCCGGATCCGGCGGCCGCGGGCGAGTTCGCCGAGGGCGGGCCAGTCGCGGCCGCGGCCGGCCGCCGTCTCGTGCTGGCGGATGCGGTGCAGGAGCCGCTCCTCGGGGGCGACCAGGGTGACGGTGTGGTGCCGTCCGGCGCCCTTGGCCGCGGTGAGTCCGGCGTAGCCGGCGCCCAGGACGACGATCCGTCGGCCGGTGCTGGTGGTGGTGCTCATCTCGTCCGCCTCCTTGCGAGGGCGCTCCGGTGGAGCGCTGTTCGGGAAGGGGACGACGCGGCCGGTCGGGGTGTGACGGTGACGTGCGTCACGGTCGCGTGGCGGTCCGGGTCAGGGGGCCGTGACCGGGCTGACGCGGCTGAGCTTCTCGGGGTTGACCACGACGTACGCCTCGGTGATCCGCCCGTCGGCCAGGGCGAGGGCCACCACGCCGGTGACGGTGCCGGTGGCCTTCTCGTACCAGACCAGGCCCGGCTCGCCGTTGACCGTCGCGTGGCCGAGTCCGAGGTCGGGGGTGAACCACTTGTCGACCAGACCGGCCACCAGCCGGGCCACCTTGTCGGCGCCGTGGACCGGGCGGGCGGCGGCGCGGACGATGCCACCGCCGTCGGCGTGCCAGACCACGTCGGGGTCGAGGATCTCCATCAGGCCCAGGATGTCGCCTCTGGTGCTGGCGGTGGCGAACGCCTCGACGGCGCGCCGGTGTTCGGCCGGGTCGGCGCCGCCGGCGTGCCGACCGCCGTCCTTGACCCGGCGGCGGGCGCGGGAGGCGAGTTGGCGGGTGGCGTCCGGGGTGCGGTCCAGGGAGGCGGCGATGTCCTCGAAGCCGACGGCGAAGACGTCGTGCAGGACGAGGGCGGCCCGTTCGGCCGGGGTGAGCTGTTCCAGTACGGCGAGCAGGGCGAGCGAGACGGACTCGCCGCGTTCGGCGAGTTCGGCGGGGGAGTCGGGGCCGTCCGCGTAGGAGACGGACGGTTCGGGCAGCCACTCGCCGTAGTAGGCCTCGCGGCGGGCCCGGGCGGAGCCCAGCTGGTCGTAGCAGAGCCGGGTGACCACGGTGGTCAGGAAGGCGCGCGGGTCGGTGACGGCGGTGCGGTCGGCGGCCTGCCAGCGCAGCCAGGCGTCCTGGAGGACGTCCTCGGCGTCGGTGAAGGAGCCGAGCAGCCGGTAGGCGACCGAGCCCAGGTAGCGGCGGTTCGCCTCGAAGGCGTCCGGGGTTTGTCCGGGGGCTGCGGGCTGGGCGGTCACGAGGGTCACCGTAGCGAAGGGGGCCACGCTCCGCGAGAGCGGGGAGGCGACAAGGCGGGAGGCGACGAGCCGGGACGCGACGAGCCGGGACGCGAAGAGCCGGGACGGGTGGGTCCCGTCCCGGCTCCTGGGGTGAGGTGGGGTTGGGGGCGGGTCAGTCCACCTCGGCCACGGCCTCCGCGAACTGCGCCTGGTAGAGCCGGGCGTAGGCGCCGCCGGCGGTGATCAGCTCGTCGTGCGAGCCCTGCTCCACGATCGACCCGTTCTCCATCACCAGGATCACGTCGGCGTCCCGGATGGTGGAGAGCCGGTGGGCGATCACGAAGCTGGTGCGGCCGGTGCGCAGCCGGGCCATGGCCCGCTGGATCAGCACCTCGGTGCGGGTGTCGACCGAGCTGGTCGCCTCGTCCAGGACGAGGATGGACGGCTGGGCGAGGAAGGCCCGGGCGATGGTGATCAGCTGCTTCTCGCCGGTGCTGACGCCGGTGCCCTCGTCGTCGATGACGGTGTCGTAGCCGTCCGGCAGGGTGCGCACGAAGCGGTCGACGTGGGCGGCCTTGGCGGCCTCGACGACCTGTTCGCGGGTGGCGCCCTGGGCGCCGTAGGCGATGTTGTCGGCGATGCTGCCGCCGAACAGCCAGGTGTCCTGGAGGACCATGCCGATGCCCGAGCGCAGTTCCTCGCGGGACATCGCGGCGATGTCCACCCCGTCGAGGGTGATCCGCCCGGAGCTGACCTCGTAGAACCGCATCAGCAGGTTGACCATGGTGGTCTTGCCGGCGCCGGTGGGGCCGACGATGGCCACGGTCTGGCCGGGTTCGACCTTGAGCGAGAGGTCCTCGATGAGGGGCTTGTCGGGGTCGTAGCGGAAGGACACGTCCTGGAAGGAGACCCGGCCGTGGACGGTGTCGGGCTTCTCGGGGGTGGCCGGTTCGGCGCTCTGCTCGGGGGCGTCGAGCAGCTCGAAGACGCGCTCGGCGGAGGCGACTCCGGACTGCACGAGGTTGGCCATGCTGGCGACCTGGGTGAGCGGCTGGCTGAACTGCCGGGAGTACTGGATGAAGGCCTGCACGTCGCCGATGGACAGGGAGCCGCTGGCGACCCGCAGGCCGCCGACGACGGCGACCAGCACGTACTGGAGGTTGCCGATCAGCATCATCGCGGGCTGGATGATCCCGGAGATGAACTGGGCCCGGAAGCTGGCGTGGAACAGCGCCTCGTTGTGCTCGCGGAAGGTCTCGGCGGCCTCGTGCTGCCGGCCGAACACCTTGACCAGGGTGTGACCGGTGTACATCTCCTCGATGTGGGCGTTGAGTTGGCCGGTGGACTTCCACTGCTGGACGAACTGCGGCTGGGCCCGCTTGCCGACCTTGGCGGCGACGACCACCGACAGCGGTACGGAGACGAGCGCGATCGCGGCGAGCAGCGGGGAGATCCAGAACATCATCGCCAGCACGCCGACCACGGTGAGCAGGGAGTTGACGATCTGTCCCATGGTCTGCTGCATCGACTGGCCGATGTTGTCGATGTCGTTGGTGACCCGGCTGAGCACCTCGCCGCGGGGCTGCTTGTCGAAGTAGCTCAGCGGCAGCCGGGCCAGTTTGGCCTCGACGTCCTGGCGCAGCCGGTAGGCGGCCGACTGGATCGCCTTGGTGGCCAGGCGGCCCTGGAAGATGCCGAAGACGGCGGAGGCGACGTAGATGCCGAGGACCCAGAGCAGGATGGAGCCGATGGCGTCGAAGTCCATGCCGTGGCCGGGGGTGAAGTCGACGGCGGAGAGCAGGTCGGCGATGCCGCCGTCGCCGTGGGCGCGCAGCCCGTCGATGACCTGTTCCTTGGAGACGCCGGTCTGGAAGCGGGCGCCGACCACGCCGGCGAAGATCAGGTCGGTGGCGTCGCCGAGGACCTTGGGGCCGATGACGGCGCAGCCGATGCCGAGGACGCCGAACAGCAGGACGCCGATGAGGAGGCCGCGTTCGGGGCGCAGCAGGCCGAGGACGCGTTTGCCGGAGCCCTTGAAGTCCATGGACTTCTCGGTGCCCTGGCCGCCCATGAAGCGGCCGGGGCCGGCGGGGCCGCGGCGGGCGGCGGCGGCCTGGGAGTCGCTGGGGACCTCGGCCTGCGGCTTCACGGCGGGCTTCCCTGGGCTGGTCATGCCGCCTCCTGCTCGGTGAGCTGGGAGAGCACGATCTCCCGGTACGTCGGGTTGTCGGCCATCAGTTCGTGGTGGGTGCCGCTGCCGACGACGGCGCCTTCGTCGAGGACGATGATCCGGTCGGCGTCGCGGATGGTGGAGACGCGCTGGGCGACGATCAGGACGGTGGCGTCGGAGGTCTCGCGGGAGAGGGCCTTGCGCAGCTTGGCGTCGGTGGCGTAGTCGAGCGCGGAGAAGGAGTCGTCGAAGAGGTAGACGTCGGGTTTGCGGACGAGGGCCCGGGCGATGGCCAGGCGTTGGCGCTGGCCGCCGGAGACGTTGCCGCCGCCCTGGGCGATGGGGGCGTCCAGGCCTTCGGGCAGTTTCTCGACGAAGTCCTTGGCCTGGGCGATCTCCAGGGCGTGCCAGAGTTCCTCGTCGGTGGCGTCGGGTCGGCCGTAGCGGAGGTTGCTGGCGACGGTGCCGGAGAACAGGTAGGGCTTCTGCGGGACGATGCCGACGCTTTCGGCGATCAGCGCGGGGGAGAGTTCGCGCACGTCGACGCCGTCGAGCAGGACCTGGCCGCCGGTGGCGTCGAAGAGCCGGGGGACGAGGCCGAGCAGGGTGGACTTGCCGCTGCCGGTGGAGCCGATGATGGCGGTGGTCTCGCCGGGGCGGGCGGTGAGGTCGATGCCGCGCAGGACCGAGGCCTCGGCGCCGGGGTAGCGGAAGTCGACGTCGCGCAGTTCCAGGTTGCCGCGGCGGGCTGCCTCGGTGATGGGGGTGGCGGGCGGTACGACGCTGGAGTCGGTGCCGAGGACTTCCTGGATGCGTTCGGCGCAGACTTCGGCGCGCGGCACCATCATGAACATGAAGGTGGCCATCATGACGCTCATCAGGATCTGCATCAGGTAGGAGAGGAAGGCGGTGAGGGCGCCGATCTCCATCTCGCCGCCGTCGATGCGGTGGGCGCCGAACCAGAGCACCGCGACGCTGGAGACGTTCACGACGAGCATGACGGCGGGGAACATTATCGACATCAGTCGGCCGACGTGCCGGGCGACTTGGGTGAGGTCCTCGTTGGCGGCGGCGAAGCGGGCCTGCTCGTGGTCGTCCTTGACGAAGGCGCGGATGACCCGGATGCCGGTGATCTGCTCGCGCAGGACCCGGTTCACGGTGTCGATCTTCTCCTGCATGCTGCGGAACTTGGGCCGCAGTGCGCGGACGAGCAGCACGACGACGACGCCGAGCACGGGGATGACGGCGAGCAGCAGGCCGGACAGCGGGACGTCCTGGTTGAGCGCCATGATGATGCCGCCGACGCACATGATCGGTGCGGCGACCATCAGGGTGAAGCTCATCAGGGCCAGCATCTGGACCTGCTGGACGTCGTTGGTGGTGCGGGTGATGAGGGAGGGCGCGCCGAACTGGCCGATCTCGCGGGCGGAGAAGCTCTGCACCCGGTCGAAGACGGCGGCGCGGGCGTCCCGGCCGAAGGCCATCGCGGTGCGGGCGCCGTAGTAGACGGCGCCGATCGAGCAGAGGGCCTGGATCAGGGTGACTCCGATCATCACGGCGCCCAGGCGCAGGATGTGGCCGGTGTCGCCCTTGACCACGCCGTTGTCGATGATGTCGGCGTTGAGTGTCGGCAGGTAGAGCGCCGCGAGGGTGGACACCAGCTGGAGTACCACCAGCAAAGTGATCGGTCGGGAGTACGGGCGTAGGTACGCCCGGAGCAATCTGATCAGCACTGGCCCACTCTTGTCGTCGCCGGTCGGGTTCGTACCCCGATTTTCGTTGTTCTGTAGCGTCGCACAGACGATTCGGGGGCTGCCCGGCGGAGGTTTGC
>NZ_JAFLNG010000196.1 GCF_017427025.1 Streptomyces sp. FH025 | reverse complement strand
CACTGGCGAAGCCGAACCTGCCCCGGTTCGACGTGGAGATCTTCCAGAACGAGTACCTGGCCGACGGCGCCCGCGAGGTCAACGCCATCGTCACCGTCACCGCCACCGGCGGCGGCACCTCCGGCGGCCGCCCGCTCGGGATCACCGACGCCGGCGCCCAGGGCGGCGACGCCACCGCGGCCGTGGTGATCCTGGTCGACTGTTCGGGCTCGATGGACTACCCCAAGACCAAGATCAACGGCGCCCGTGAGGCCACCGCCGCCGCCATCGACGCGCTGCGCGACGGCACCGCCTTCGCCGTGGTGGCCGGCACCCACGAGGCCCGCGACATCTACCCCGGCGACGGCACCCTCGCCACCGCCTCGGCGAGCACCCGCGGGCAGGCCAAGGAGGCACTGCGCCGGCTCACCGCGGCCGGCGGCACCGCGATGGGCACCTGGCTGGCCAAGGCCGACAGGCTCTTCCTCACCCGCCGCGACATCGCCATCCGGCACGCCATCCTGCTCACCGACGGCAACAACGAGCACGAGTCGGCGGAGGACCTCGCCCGCACCATCGAGCGGGTCACCGGCCACTTCACCGCCGACTGCCGCGGCGTCGGCACCGACTGGCGGATCGACGAGCTGCGCAAGATCTCCTCGGCGCTGCTCGGCACCACCGACATCGTCGCCGAACCCTCCGGCCTGGCCGAGGACTTCCGTTCGATGATGGCCGGCGCGATGGGCAAGCAGGTCGCCGACGTCGCGCTGCGGATCTGGACCCCGGCCAACGCCACCGTCAAGTTCGTGAAGCAGGTCGCCCCCTCGGTCGAGGACCTGACCGACCGCCGCACCGAGGCCGGCCCCCGGGCCGGCGACTACCCGACCGGCTCCTGGGGCGACGAGAGCCGCGACTACCACGTCTGCGTCGAGGTCCCGGCCGCGTCGGTGGGCAACGAGATGCTCGCCGCCCGGGTCAGCCTGGTGCTGCCCCCGCAGGTCGGCGGCGGCACCCCCGAGGTGCTCAGCCAGGGCCTGGTCAAGGCGGTCTGGACGGACGACCTGGCCTCCTCCACCCGGATCAGCCCGCAGGTCGCCCACTACACCGGGCAGGCCGAGCTCGCCTCCTCGATCCAGGAGGGCCTGGAGGCCCACCGGGCCGGGGACGTCGACACCGCAACCTCCAAGCTGGGCGCCGCCGTCCGGATCGCGCACGCGACCGGGAACGAGGGCACCTACAAGCTGCTGCAGAAGGTGGTGGACGTGGTGGACCCGAAGGAGGGTACGGTTCGGTTCCGTAAGGACGTGAGCGAGGCCGACTCGATGACCCTTGAGACCCGGTCGACCAAGACGGTACGTGTGAAGAAGTGACCGCTGAAGACGTGATCGGGCCGGCCGCCCGGCGCGACACCGCACCACACCGGCCCGAAACGAGGGGGACCTGATGCCGATCTGCCCGAGGGGCCACGAGTCGCAGGCCGAGGACTGGTGCGACTTCTGCGGCTTCCCGATGACACCGCCGGCCCCGGCCCCGGGAGCCCACGCGGGCTACCCGGGAGCGCCCGGCACCGGCCACGCGCCCGCCGGGCACACGCAGCACGGCGGCGCCTCCTTCGGAGCGCCGCCGCCTCCGCCCGCGCCGCCGGGAGCCGTACCGCCGGGAGCCGTCCCACCGCCGCCGACCGGCGCCTACCCGTTCCCGGGCTCCTACCCGCCGCCCGGGACCGTACCGCCGCCCGCGGCGCCGCCCGGCCTCACCGAGGGCCTGGCCGTCTGCCCGATCTGCCGCAGCCCGCAGACCGGCCGCTTCTGCGAGGAGTGCGGCTACGACTACGAGTTGTCCACGCCCTCGCGCCGGCAGGCCCCGGCCGTCGGCGTGCCCGGGCCCGGGCCGGCCCAGCCCCCGCCGCCGCTCAACATCCCGGCGTCCTGCGGCGGCGCGGCGATCCCGCAGCAGCCCCAGCCGCCCGCGCACCCGCACACCTACGGCTACCCGCCCTCCTTGCCCGCCGGCGGGCAGGAGGGGCTCACACCGGAGGGCGCCTTCCCCGAGGCCCCGGTGCGCGAGGACTCCGGCCCGGTGTACGCCCAGCCGGTCGGCCCCGGCCCGAACACCCGCGGCGGCGACTTCGGCACCTCCTTCCACCTGGCCCCGCCGCAGTCGCAGTCGCAGCACCAGCCGGAGGCCGCCCCGGTGGAGCCGGTCCGGCCCAACTGGATCGCGGTGGTCTCGGCCGACCGCGACTACTTCACCGAGATGATGGCCCGCAGCGGCCCCGAGGCGGCCGGCCTGTTCTTCCCGCCGTACTGCCCCGAGCGCCGCATCCCGCTGACCGGCCGCGGCCAGCTGCGGATCGGCCGGCGCAGCCAACACCGGGGCACCGTCCCGGAGATCGATCTGTCGGTGCCGCCGGAGGACCCGGGCGCCTCGCACCAGCACGCGCTGCTCGCCGAACAGGCGGACGGCAGCTGGGTGCTGGTCGACCAGGACTCCACCAACGGAACCACCGTCAACGGCGGCGCGGAGCCGATCGCCCCGCACACCGCCGTACCGCTGAACGACGGCGACCGGATCCACATCGGTGCCTGGACGACGATCACGGTGCACCGCGCCTGAACACCTGATTCCCGACGCGTCGGTGATGATGCGTCGGAGACAACTCCGGCCGGGCCGGGCGGAATTCGACTTCCGCCCGGCCCGCTTTTGTTTCCACCTTCCCCGAGAAATCCCTGAATTCCCCGGCCCGGACGTGCACAAGGCTCGCCGTTAGCCCTATTCTCAGGGCCCATGACTGCTGCTATATCCGCTGACGGCATACGTCAGCGGTACGGGGATGTGCAGGCCGTCGACGGGGTGTCCCTCACCGTCGAGGCCGGCGAGTTCTACGGGATCCTGGGCCCCAACGGCGCCGGGAAGACCACCACCATGGAGATCCTGGAAGGGGTCCGCAAACCCGACGAGGGCCGGGTCGAGCTGCTGGGGATGGCCCCCTGGCCGCGCAATCCGAAACTGCTGCCGCGCATCGGCGTGCAGTTCCAGGCCTCCGCTTTCTTCCGGAAACTGACGGCCCGGGAGACGATCCACACCTTCGCGTCGTTCTACGGGGTCGGCCCCAAGCGGGCCGATGCGATGCTGGAGCGGGTCGGCCTCGCCGAGAAGGCCACGACCCTCACCGACCAGATGTCCGGCGGCCAGGCCCAGCGCCTGTCGATCGCCTGCGCGCTGGCCCACGACCCGGAGCTCGTCTTCCTGGACGAGCCCACCACCGGCCTCGACCCGCAGGCCCGCCGCAACCTGTGGGACCTGCTGCGGGACATCAACGCCGAAGGCCGTACCGTCGTCCTGACCACCCATTACCTGGACGAGGCCGAGGTGCTCTGCGACCGGGTCTCGATCATGGACCACGGCAAGGTCCTGCACACCGGTTCCCCGGCGGCCCTGATCCGCGAGATCGACGACACCGTCCGGATCAGCGTCGCCTCCGGCCAACTGCCGGTCGAGCGCGCCCGCGAGCTGCTGACCGCGGCCGGCGCCGACATCGCCAACCTGGAGGACGACACCGTCTCGCTCTCCGTCTCCACCCGCCTCCCGGCCCCGGTGCTCAGCGTCCTGGCCGAGCAGAACGCGCTGCGCGGCCTCGAAGTGCGCGGCGCCACCCTGGAGGACGTCTTCCTCCAGCTGACCGGACGGGAGTTCCGCGCATGAGCGAGCGTAGCGAGCGAATCATCAAGAGGTGCGTGTGGGCGAATGCCTCTGCCGAGCGAAGCGAGGCGGACGCATGAGTGAGCACATCACCAAGAGCGGAGGGGAGCGGGTCAGCGCGTTCTGGAGCCTGTCCCGCGCGATGCTGCTCGGCATGAAGCGCGACCGCACCGCGACCTTCTTCATCCTGCTGTTCCCGCTGGTGTTCCTGGTGTTCTTCGGCAGCGTGACCAAGGGCTCCGGCAGCCCGCACGCCAAGGTGGCGCAGGTCGGCGCGGTGAAGCTGTTCGACTCGATCCAGGGCGAGGAGCGGGCCGGGCTGGACAAGGTCCTCACCATCACCAGGACCGACGACGAGGCCGCCACGCTGGAGAAGGTCCGCAAGGGCGACTACGACGCGCTGATCAAGCAGGGCCCGGACGGCAAGGTCGAGCTGCGCTTCACCGCCGCCGACGGCGTCCGCGCGGGCGCGCTCCAGGGCATCGTCGACTCGGTGGTCCAGAGCGCCAACCAGGCGGCCACCGGCCAGAAGCCGGCCTACGTGCTGGACGCCCAGCAGGTCGAGGACAGGTCGCTCAAGCCGATCCAGTTCCTCACCCCCGGCCTGCTCGGCTGGGCCGTCGCCACCGGCGCGGTGTTCGGCGCCGCGCTGACCCTGGTCAACTGGCGCAAGACCAAGGTGCTGCGCCGGCTGCGGCTGGCCCCGATCAGCGCCGGCACGGTGGTCAGCTCCCGGATCCTGGTCTCGCTGCTGACCGCGTTCCTCCAGACCGCCGTCTTCCTGGTGGTCGCCACCAGCGTCTTCGGGCTCAAGCTCACCGGCAACTGGTGGCTGGTCCTCCCGCTGGTGGCCTGCGCGACGCTCGCCTTCATGTCGATCGGCCTGCTGGCCGGCTCGGTCGCCAAGACCGAGGAGGCCGCGAACGGCATCTCGCAGATCATCGTGCTGCCGATGTCCTTCCTCTCCGGCTCCTTCTTCCCGATGGACGGCGCCCCCGGCTGGCTGCAGGCCGTCTCCAAGGTCATGCCGCTGCACTACCTGGTCAACACCGCCCAGTCGGTGCTGACCCGCGGCGGCGGCGTCATGGACGCCCTCCCGACCATGGGTGGACTGCTGCTCTTCGCGGCCGTACTAACCGGAATCGCCTGGAAGCTCTTCAAGTGGGAAGACGCCTGACCCGGGCACTCCCCCGCTGATTCCCGAGCCCCGGGCCGGACAGGCCCGACGGGGTCGTACGCCTTTGGTCCCGGTGTACGGCCCCGTCGGCGTCTGCGACCATGGTCAGGTGACAGAGATCCGGCGAGGCACGTTCAGCGAGGAGACCTTCTTCGAGCAGGTCGGCGGTGAACCGACCTTCCGGCGGCTGGCGCGGCGGTTCTACGAGGGCATCGCCGAGGACGAGTTGCTGCGGCCGATGTACCCCGAGGAGGACCTCGGCCCGGCCGAGGAGCGGATGGCGCTGTTCCTGATGCAGTACTGGGGCGGCCCTCGCACCTACAGCGAGCGGCGCGGCCACCCGCGGCTGCGGATGCGGCACGCGCCGTTCAAGGTCGACAAGGCCGCGCACGACGCCTGGCTGACCCACATGCGGGCCGCCGTGGCGAGCCTGGAGCTTCCGGCCGAGCACGAGCGGCAGTTGCTCGACTACCTGACGTACGCCGCCACATCGATGATCAACACCCCGGGCTGAACCACCGGCCGGCGCGGCCCTAGCGCAGCGGGCTGAGCCCGAGCCCCGCGCCCGGCGCGGCCGCGGTGCGCACCACCACCGAGCCCGCCGGGGCGCTCAACCGCAGCCAGCCGCCCGCCTTGTGCACGGTGAGCGGGGCGCCCGGCGTCAGGAAGCCGATCACGTACGCGGCGTGCACCGCCCGCAGCGGCAGCTCCGGCAGCGCTCCGACCGGGCGGGACCAGATCTCGTCGGCCAGGGCGTCCAGCACCGCGCGGCTGCGGTGGTGCGCCGGGACGGTCTCGCTGCGCTCGCGGAACTCCCGTACGCCGGCCATCAGTTCCGGGTACACCTCGGCCACCGGCGGCGTGCCCACCGGGCGCCAGCCGGCCCGCGGCGGCAGCAGCCCGGCCCAGGACGGACCGGTCACCGGTGCGGGCAGCGCGACGACGCCCGCCTCGGTGTCCACGCCGTCCAGCAGCTGACCGGCCGAGGCGGTCAGGTCGACCGGCTCGTCCAGACCGTTCAGCCGGGCGGTGCGGATCACCAGCGCGCCCGAACCGCCCAGCGGCAGCCGTCCGAAGACCGCCAGCACGCCGTCCTCCTCGGCCGGCGCCACCGCCCGCAGCCGAACGGCCGCCGCCTTGTCGAAGCGCAGCAGGCGCAGCAGGAAGGCGGAGAGGTCGGCGGCCTCCCGGGTGTCGGTGAGGGCCAGGCGGGCGGTGACGGTCAACGCGGCTCAGCTCGAATCGTCGTGGGGGGGGTGGGCTTTCAGACTGCCGCGACGGCAGGCTCCTCGTCCATGAACCGGGACAGGAACTCCCGCTCGATCGCCGAGATCCGGCGCGGCCGGCCCTCGGCCAGGTCGTAGGGCACGACCACGGTGGAGGCCCGGACGTACACCGTCTCGCTGCCGTCCTCGTGGACGTCCTTGATGTCGTAGGAGACGGTCAGCGAGGCGCCGCCGATGTGGGTCACCCGGGTCTCGATGGTCACCGGCTCCGGCCGGTGCACCAGCGGGCGCTTGTAGTCGATCTCGTGGCGGGCCACCACCGAGCCGCCCGCGAACTCCCCGGCGCCGGCCTCGGCGGCCTGGGTGAACATGAAGTCGATCCGGGCCTCCTCCAGGTAGCGCAGGAAGACCACGTTGTTGACGTGCCCGAAGGCGTCCATGTCGGACCAGCGCAGCGGGCAGGCGTAGATGTGGCGAGCCACGGGAGTTCTCCTCGGTGTCCGGTCGCCCGTCGTCGCCGTTCCCGGCGGAGGCCGGCGGTGGCGGCGGGCCGCGGCCCGGCAGGCCGCCCCTGGGGGCAGTCTGCCGGGCCGTCGTGACGGCTGGGTGTCAGCCCCGGGTCAGCTTCTTGTACGTGGCCCGGTGCGGACGGGCGGCGTCGGCGCCGAGCCGCTCGATCTTGTTCTTCTCGTACGACTCGAAGTTGCCCTCGAACCAGAACCACTTGCTGTCGCCCTCGTAGGCGAGGATGTGGGTGGCCACTCGGTCCAGGAACCAGCGGTCGTGGGAGATGACCACGGCGCAGCCGGGGAACTCCAGCAGGGCGTTCTCCAGCGAGGAGAGCGTCTCGACGTCGAGGTCGTTGGTGGGCTCGTCGAGGAGCAGCAGGTTGCCGCCCTGCTTGAGGGTGAGCGCCAGGTTCAGGCGGTTGCGCTCACCGCCGGAGAGGACGCCGGCCGGCTTCTGCTGGTCCGGGCCCTTGAAGCCGAAGGCCGACACGTAGGCGCGGGACGGCATCTCGACCTGGCCGACGTTGATCCAGTCCAGACCGTCGGAGACGACCTCCCAGAGGGTCTTCTTCGGGTCGATGTTGGAGCGGGTCTGGTCGACGTAGCTGATCTTGACGGTCTCGCCGACCTTGACCGTGCCGGAGTCCGGGGTCTCCAGGTCCTGGAGCATCTTGAACAGGGTGGTCTTGCCGGCGCCGTTCGGGCCGATGATGCCGACGATGCCGTTGCGCGGCAGGGTGAAGCTCAGGTCGTCGATCAGGACCTTCTCACCGAAGGCCTTGTTGAGGTTCTCGACCTCGATGACGACGTTGCCCAGACGCGGGCCCGGCGGGATCTGGATCTCCTCGAAGTCCAGCTTCCGCATCTTGTCGGCCTCGGCCGCCATCTCCTCGTAGCGGGCCAGACGGGCCTTGGACTTCGCCTGGCGGCCCTTGGCGTTGGAGCGGACCCACTCCAGCTCTTCCTTGAGGCGCTTGGCGCGCTTGGCGTCCTTCTGGCCCTCGACCTTGAGACGGGACTGCTTGGTCTCCAGGTAGGTGGAGTAGTTGCCCTCGTACGGGTAGGCGCGGCCGCGGTCGAGCTCCAGGATCCACTCGGCGACGTTGTCCAGGAAGTACCGGTCGTGGGTGACGGCCACGACGGTGCCCTTGTACTTCTCCAGGTGCTGCTCCAGCCAGTTCACCGACTCGGCGTCCAGGTGGTTGGTGGGCTCGTCGAGCAGCAGCAGGTCGGGGGCCTCCAGCAGCAGCTTGCAGAGCGCGACGCGGCGCTTCTCGCCACCGGAGAGCTTGGTGACCGCCCAGTCGCCGGGCGGGCAGCCCAGGGCGTCCATGGCCTGCTCCAGCTGGGCGTCCAGGTCCCAGGCCTCGGCGTGGTCCAGCTCCTCCTGGAGCTTGCCCATCTCGTCGAGCAGCGCGTCCGAGTAGTCGGTGGCCATCAGCTCGGCGATCTCGTTGAAGCGGTCGAGCTTCCCCTTGATCTCCTTGACGCCGTCCTGGACGTTCTCCAGGACCGTCTTGGACTCGTCCAGCGGCGGCTCCTGGAGCAGCATGCCGACGGTGAAGCCGGGCGAGAGGAAGGCGTCGCCGTTGGAGGGCTGCTCCAGGCCGGCCATCATCTTCAGCACGGTGGACTTACCCGCGCCGTTGGGGCCCACGACGCCGATCTTCGCTCCGGGGAGGAAGCTGAGCGTCACGTCGTCAAGGATGACCTTGTCTCCGTGAGCCTTGCGCACCTTGCGCATCGTGTAGATGTATTCCGCCACGTGAGATCGCTCCGGCGTCGTCGGGAGTAATTCGGCTTGCAGCCTTCCATTGTGCCGCACCCGGCCCGGAGGCCCGAATCGCCCAGGTGACCCCGTGGGGGTATCCGGAGCGGCGCCTCGCCGCCGCCCTCCGCCGCCCGCCGGTCACGCACCGCCCGGGCGTCGACCGCCCGTTGCTCCGGGGGCGCTCTCCGTTCACCGGCGGGCTTCCCCGTCCGGCCCGGGGACGGCGAAGGCCCGGCTCCCCGCAGCGGGTGCGGGGAGCCGGGCCGGGTGCCGCGTTCGGGGCCCCGGGAGGTCAGTGCCTCCCGGCCCGGTCAGTCGGCTCGGTCACGCTCGGGGCGCTTCGGGCTCCTCAGGTGCCTCAGGTGCCTCAGGTGCCTCAGGTGCCTCAGGCGGTGGTGCGACCGTGGCGGCCGCGGCGGCGCAGGACGAAGACCGCGGCGCCACCGGCCACGACCAGGCCACCAGCGACGGCGGCGAGGATCGGGGTGGAGTCATTGGCACCGGTCTGGGCCAGGCCACCGGTGCCCGGGGCGGCGCTGGTGGTCGCCGGGGCCGGCTGGCCGGCGGTGCTGCTCGGGGTGGCCGACGGGGTGCCGGTCGACGGAGTGCCGGTCGACGCCGGGGTGGACGGGCCCGAGCTCGGGGTCGTGCCGGTGCTGGTCTTGCAGTCGAGCACGCCCTGGAACTCGCGGCTGTAGCCGTTCGGGCCGGTGACGGTGATGTCGTAGGCGGTCTTCTCCTCGACCTTGACGAGCACGGTCTCGGTCTTGCCCGGCTGAACGGTCAGCTGCTGCTTGCCGACCGTGACGGTGCCGGCCTCGTCACCGCCGTTGGTGACGGAGACCCGCACGCCGTTGTTCACGCACTCGACCTTGGCGGAGCTGTCGATCAGCGCGCCCTTGCCCTGCTTCCAGGTGGCCTTGGCCGTGGCGGCGACGCTCACCTTGCTGGAGCCGGCCAGGATCATGGTCTGGCTGTGCTTGTCGGCGGTGTAGCCCTTGCTGAGGAAGACCCGGCCGCTGGGCACGACGGTCTCGACGTTGCCGTTGAGGACGACCGAACCGTCCGGGGTCCCGGCCGGGACGTCCAGGAACAGCTGGGTGTCCTTGGCGATCGGACCGGCCAGAGTGGCACCGACCGGCTTGCCGTCCTTGTCCACCAGCTTGGCCTTGTCGGCGGCGGGGCCGGAGACGGCCAGCTTCACCTCGGCGGCGCTGGAGTTGAGGGTGAACGGGCCGAGCTTGCCACCGGACTTGCCGGAGACGGAGTCCGGGTTGAGGCTCAGCGAGGGCTTGGGCTCGGCGGCGATGCCCTTGTTGGCGTCGCTGACCAGGTAGTCCCGCAGCTTCTTGGCGCCCTCGCTGTGCGGAGTGGCGTTCTTGTTGTCCGAGAACTTCCAGATCGCGGACTGGGTGCCCGCGGCGGCGTCCTCCGCGGTCAGGCTGTCGACCCCGATGGCCTTGGCCAGCGCGGCCTCCTTGACCTGCGGGTAGGAGTTCTCCAGGATCCAGCGGATCTTGGCGGCGGCCGGCGCGCGGTCCGGCTTGCCGAGGGAGCTGGAGGACCAGTCGGACTCCTGGTACTCGATCGCCTTCCGGATGTCCACCGGGAAGCCGAAGTCGATGCAGTAGGTCTGCAGCTGACCGTCGGCGGTCTTGAGGGTGAACAGACCGGCGTCGACGGTCCCGCCGCCCTCGACGTCGACCTTCTCGCCGAGCATCGTGTTCTGGACCACTGCGGTCACACCCGAAGCCGGGGTGCCCGCCGCAGCCGCCGCACCGGCCGCGAACAGGCCTCCGCCCAGCGCCAAGCTGGTCGTGAGCATGACAGTGGATATGCGGGACAGACTCCGCCCCTGCCTCTGGAACATCTGGGATCCCTCCGGGTCGGGCCGCATGATGGGCAGCCCGCCGACTTGCCGTGCCGCGCGTGCCCCCTGTGGCACCGCTGCGGGTATGAACCAGACGAATCCTATTGAGCCTCAGAGGCCCGGAACCCCCCATGCGAAATCAGGACGATACCGTATCTGGATCGTTATCAACCCCCTCGGGTCCTACACATGCTGACGATCAACCAGAACCCCTCCGCCGCTTTCCGTAATCTGGTCGAGATTGCGCGTGCGGGCGCAACAGCCTTCTCGACCAACATATTTGTCGACAGGTAAGGTCATCGACCCGTCACTCCGGCACCGCCTGGTCTTCACCTCCGATCTCCCACCCGGACGCCCCGCCCTGCTCTCCCGGAAACCGCCGCCCGCCCGGCGGCGGCTCCGGCAACCGGGGCGCCGAGGCCACCGCCGAGGCCTTGCGCGCCTCCAGCGCGTTCACGATCCAGTCGGGCACCGGCTCGCTCCCGGCCTCCGCCCCGGCGGGCCCCGCACCGCCCGGCGGTTGCCCGCGCACCCCCGTCGCCCACCGGAACGCCGAGGTACCGCGAGTGAGATCGTGCCCGACCGACCGGGCGTCGATCTCGGCCCGACTGCGCCTCACCTCACCCTCCGTCCACTCCCGCACCTTCAGCCGGCCACTCACCAGCACTGGGTCCCCCTTGGCCAGCGAGCCGATCAGATTGACCGCGAGCGCCCGCCAGGCCGTCACCGTCAGCCACTGCGTCTCGCCGTCCACCCAGCACTCGCGCTGCCGGTCGTACCGGCGCTCGGTGCAGCCGAGCCGGAAGTTCGCCATCGGCACCCCGCCGGCGGTTTCCCCGTAGCTCACCTCCGTCGCGACATTGCCGAGCACCGTCACGTGCGTCTCGTTCACGGCCCACTCTCCGTTCTCGCCGATGCACCGTACGGAATCGAGCGGTGCGAGTTGAGAGTGCGCCCCGAAGGAAATCCCGGCCACCGCGTTCCGAAATCCTGTGGATAACTCCTAGGCAACTCGGCCCTGTGGAAAACCGCCGTCACTCGCAGGGGTGAATTTCAGCCTTCATACACCGCCAGTCCGCCAGTTCTTCGCGGCCATGACAACAAACCGGCCGCTCGACGGCTCCTCCGAGCTCACCACGGAACGCCCGCCGAGAGCCGTCCGCCCACGTCATCCGACCGGGACAACCCGAATACGACCCCCCACCCGAGCCGGTGGCGGCGCTTTCTCCGTGTCGAATCCATAACGGGTGAGGAGGCAGCCCCGTAACGACTGCACAACGTCCGGCGCGGAACACTGCCAGACCGCTGCACTCACGGCCTTCACCTGCGATTATCGGACCGCTCCACCGAACCGACACACCAACGACGGTGTCGTCACACCCGGCCGGGGAACCGGACACCCT
>NZ_JAFLNG010000195.1 GCF_017427025.1 Streptomyces sp. FH025 | reverse complement strand
AGCGCACCTCTCAAAGCGCGCCTCCTGACGGTTCGCTCGCTACGCTCACTCACGTCCGCACACGGCCGTGCGGTCCGGATCAGCCGGTGCGGCAGCCGAACGGAAGGGGAGGTTCCGCCTCCTCCGGCATCACCCCGTTTGCGCGATTGCGCTTGGTTGCACCTAGCATCGTTCAGTCCCTACCCCGCACATCGGAGATTTCCGTGCGTTTTAGCCTGACCCCGAAGGAGACGAGTTTCTACGACATGTTCGCCGCGGCAGCGGAGAACCTCGTCGTCGGATCGAAGCTCCTGCTGGAGCTGCTGGGATCGGATGTGTCGGCCCGCGCGGAGATCGTCGAGCGCATGCGCGCCGCCGAGCACGCCGGGGACGACACCACCCATGCCGTCTTCCACCAGCTGAACTCCTCCTTCATCACGCCCTTCGACCGGGAGGACATCTACAGCCTCGCCTCGTCGCTGGACGACATCATGGACTTCATGGAGGAGGCCGTCGACCTGGTCGTCCTCTACGACATCCAGACGCTGCCGAAGGGCGTCGAGCAGCAGATCGAGGTGCTGGCGCGCGCCGCGGAACTCACCGCCGCGGCGATGCCGAACCTGCGCAGCATGTCGAACCTCACCGAGTACTGGATCGAGGTCAACCGGCTGGAGAACCAGGCCGACCAGATCCACCGCAAGCTGCTCGCCCACCTGTTCTCCGGTCAGTACGACGCCATCGAGGTGCTCAAGCTCAAGCAGATCGTGGACGTCCTTGAGGAGGCGGCGGACGCTTTCGAGCACGTCGCCAACACGGTGGAGACCATCGCCGTCAAGGAGTCCTGACCCTCGTGGACATGGCAGCACTCATCGCCGTCATCGGCGTTGCGTTCTTCTTCACGTACACCAACGGCTTCCACGACTCGGCGAACGCGATCGCCACCTCGGTCTCGACCCGGGCGCTCACCCCGAAGGCCGCGCTCGCGATGGCCGCCGTGATGAACCTGGCCGGCGCGTTCCTGGGCAGCGGGGTCGCGCACACCGTCTCCAAGGGGATCATCGAGACCCCGACCGGCAACCAGGGGATGGCGATCCTGTTCGCCGCACTGGTCGGTGCGATCGCCTGGAACCTGGTCACCTGGTACTTCGGTCTGCCGTCCTCCTCCTCGCACGCCCTGTTCGGCGGCATGGTGGGCGCGGCGCTGGCCGGCGGGGTCGACGTGATCTGGAGCGGGGTGATCGACAAGATCGTCATCCCGATGATCGTCTCGCCGGTGGTCGGCCTGGTCGGCGGCTTCCTGGTGATGCTGGCGATCCTGTGGATCTTCCGCCGGGCCAACCCGCACCGCGCCAAGCGCAACTTCCGGGTCGCCCAGACCGCCTCCGCCGCCGCGATGGCGCTGGCGCACGGTCTGCAGGACGCCCAGAAGACCATGGGCATCGTGGTGATGGCGCTCACCATCTCCGGTCACCAGTCCGGCGGCGGGATCCCGGTCTGGGTGAAGATCTCCTGCGCGACCATGCTCTCGCTGGGCACCTACGCGGGTGGCTGGCGGATCATGCGGACGCTCGGCCGCAAGATCATCGAGCTGGACCCGCCGCAGGGCTTCGCCGCCGAGGCCACCTCCGCCGCGGTCATGTACATCACGTCGTTCGTCTTCAAGGCGCCGATCTCCACCACCCACGTGATCACCGCGGCGATCATGGGTGCGGGGGCCACCAAGCGGATCCGCGCGGTGCGCTGGGGCGTCGCCAAGAACATCGTGCTCGGCTGGTTCATCACGATGCCGGCGGCCGCCATCGTCGCAGCGCTGATGTACTGGTTCGTCCACCTGTTCTGGGGCTGACGCCCCGGACGGTACGGAAGAGGCAGGGCCCGCCCCCACATCTCGGGGGCGGGCCCTTCCTCGTGCCCCGCGGCGGCACCGCCATGCAGCACCGCGGGACGGCTGGGGTCCGGCGGCCTAGCCGAAGCGGCCGGAGATGTAGTCCTCGGTCGCCTGGACCGACGGGTTGGAGAAGATCCGCTGGGTGTCGTCCAGCTCGATCAGCTTGCCCGGCTGCCCGACGCCGGCCAGGTTGAAGAAGGCGGTGCGGTCGCTGACGCGGGCCGCCTGCTGCATGTTGTGGGTCACGATGACGATGGTGAACTGCGACTTCAGCTCACCGATCAGGTCCTCGATGGCGAGGGTGGAGATCGGGTCGAGCGCGGAGCAGGGCTCGTCCATCAGCAGGACCTGCGGCTCGACCGCGATGGCGCGGGCGATGCACAGGCGCTGCTGCTGACCGCCGGAGAGGCCGGCCCCCGGCTTGTTCAGCCGGTTGTGGACCTCCTTCCAGAGGTTGGCGCCCTTCAGCGAGCGCTCCACCACGTCGTCCAGGACGGCCTTCTTCCTCACGCCCGCGAGCTTGAGCCCGGCGACCACGTTGTCGTAGATCGACATGGTCGGGAACGGGTTCGGGCGCTGGAAGACCATGCCGACCGAGCGGCGCACGGCGACCGGGTCGACGTTGGAGGCGTACAGGTTCTCGTCGTCCAGGAGGACCTTGCCCTCGACCCGGGCGCCGGGGATCACCTCGTGCATCCGGTTGAGGGTGCGGAGGAAGGTGGACTTGCCGCAGCCGGAGGGGCCGATGAAGGCCGTCACCGAACGGGGCTCGATGCTCATCGAGATGTCCTCGATGGCCTTGGTGGTGCCGTAGTAGGCCGACAGTCCGCTGACGTCGATGCGCTTGGCCATGATCATTACTTCTCTCGCCCGCGGCCGACGGCCGCTAATGAATGCTGTGTCGTACGTCAGTCGGTCGCTCAGTGTCCGCCCTTGGGCGAGCGCCAGCGTGCGATGCCCCGGGCGATGAGGTTGAGCCCCATCACGAAGGCGATCAGCACCAGCGCGGCGCCCCAGGCGCGGGCGTAGCCGAAGTCGTTGTTGACCTGGGAGTACTGCAGCCAGATGTACATCGGCAGGGACTGCTGCGGCCCCTCGAACGGGTTGGTGTTGATGGCATCGGCGCCGAACACCAGCATCATCACCGGGGCGGTCTCGCCCGTGATGCGGGCGACCGCGAGCATCACACCGGTGGTGATGCCGCCGATCGCGGTGGGGAGGACGATCCGCAGGATGGTCTTCCACTTCGGCACGCCGAGCGCGTACGAGGCTTCGCGCAGCTCGTTCGGGACGAGCTTGAGCATCTCCTCGGTGGACCGGACCACGACCGGGATCATCAGGATCGCCAGCGCGAGGCTGCCCGAGAAGCCGGAGTAGCTGAAGCCCAGGGCGAGGTTCCAGAGCGAGAGGACGAACAGGCCGGCGACGATCGACGGGATGCCCGTCATGACGTCGACGAAGAAGGTGACGGCCTTGGCGAGCTTGCCGCGGCCGTACTCGACCAGGTAGACGGCGGTCAGCAGACCCAGCGGGGCGGCCATCGCGGTGGCCAGGCCGACCTGCTGGAGGGTTCCGATCAGGGCGTGGTAGATGCCGCCGCCGGGGCCGGACTGGATCACGCCCTTCATCGAGTGGCTCAGGAAGTTCCCGTTCACCACGCCGATGCCCTGCTGGATCGTGTAGACGGTCAGGGAGACCAGCGGGACGACGGCCAGGATGAAGGCGACCCAGACCACCGAGGTGGCGAACCGGTCCTTGGCCTGGCGCCGGCCCTCGACCTGGGCCGAGACCGCGTAGCTGGCCGCCAGGAACAGCAGCGCCGAGATCAGGCCCCACTGGAGGTGGCTCTCCAGCCCGCCGACGGCGCCGATCCCGCAGCCAACCGCGATCGAGCCGGCGGCAATGGCGGCCGGGGCCCACCTGGGCAGCCGGTTGGCGGTCAGCTTCTGGCTGACCGGCCGGGCGTCCGCCGTGACGGAAGTCGTTGCGGCGCTCATGCGTTGGCCCCCGAGTACTCCTTGCGGCGGGCGATGATCAGTCGCGCGGCACCGTTGACCAGCAGGGTGATGACGAAGAGGACGAGGCCGGAGGCCATCAGCGCGTTGCGGCCGTTGTCACCGGCCTCGGCGAACTTCAGCGCGATGTTCTGCGCGAAGGTGCCGCCGCCCGCGTCCAGGATGTGCAGCGAGAGGACGTTGCTGGCGGACAGCACCACGGCGACCGCGATGGTCTCGCCGAGCGCACGGCCGAGGCCGAGCATCGAGGCCGAGATGATGCCGGGGCGGCCGAACGGCAGCACCGCGGTGCGGATCATTTCCCAGCGGGTCGCGCCGAGCGCGAGCGCCGCTTCCTCGTGCATCCGCGGCACCTGGCGGAACACCTCGCGGGAGACCGCGGTGATGATCGGCAGGACCATGATCGCCAGCAGGATGCCGACGGTGAACAGGTTGCGCGGGGTGCCGGTCTTGGTCTGGTCGAAGATGTACGTCCAGCCCAGGTACTGGTTGAGCCAGCTGGTCAGGCCGTCCATGTGCGGGACCAGGAAGAGCGCGCCCCAGAGGCCGTAGACGATGCTGGGGACGGCGGCGAGCAGGTCGACCAGGTAGGCGAACGGCTGGGCGATCCGGCGCGGCGCGTAGTGCGAGATGAACAGCGCGATCCCGATGGCCACCGGGACGGCGATCACCATCGCGATGACGGCGCTGACGATGGTGCCGACGGCCAGGACGGCGATGCCGAAGACCGGCTTCGGGGCGTCCGGCGTCCACTCGAAGGTGGTGAGGAAGTTGCCCTCGTTGGTGCTGAGGGCCAGGACCGAACGCCAGGTCAGGAACGCGGCGATGGCGCCCATGATGACCAGCAGCAGTATGCCCGAGCCCCGGGCGAGGTTCATGAAGATCTTGTCGCCGACCCGGCTGTCACGCGGTCGGCGTTCCCTGCCTCGCGGGGCGGCAGGGGAGGATGAAGTCATTGGTCTACTCCGGTCTGGTGGCGCCGCCCCGGAAGGGGGTCGGCACCATGGCGGCGGTGCCCCGGACGTTGGTGCTGAATCGGTGCGTTCCGGCGGGACGGCCCCGGCCCCCCTCGCTCACGGGGCCGTCCCACCGGTGGTCCTGTCGGATCAGGCCAGGGTCGCGATGGCGCCGTTGACCTTGTCGGTGAGGGTCTTCGGCAGCGGGACGTAGCCCTTCTCGCCGACGGCCTTCTGACCCGCGTCGCTGATGGTGTAGGTCAGGAAGGACTTCACGGTGTCGAGGGTCTCGGCCTTGTTGCCCTTGTCGCAGACGATCTCGTAGGTGACCAGGACCAGCGGGTAGGAGCCCTCGTCCTTGGTCGCGTAGTCGAGCTTCAGCGCGAGGTCGCTGCCGGTGCCGGCGATCTGGGCCTTGGCGAAGGTGTTGGCGGCGTTCTCCGCGGTGGCCGCGACCGGCTTGGAGGCGCCGGTGTTGATCGCGGCGCTCTTCAGGTTGTTGGTCTGGGCGTAGGCGAGCTCGACGTAGCTGATCGAGTTCTTGACCTGCTTCACCTGGGCCGAGACGCCGGCGCTGCCGTTGGCCGACTGGCCGCCCTTGCCCGCCCAGGCCTTGCCGGCCGGGTAGGACCAGGCGCCGCCGCCGGCGGCGGCGAAGTACTTGGTCAGGTTCTCGGTGGTGCCGGAGTCGTCCGAGCGGTGGAAGGTCTGGATCTCCGCGTCCGGCAGCTTGGCGCCCGGGTTCAGGGCGGCGATGGCCGGGTCGTTCCACTTGGTGATCTGCGAGTCGAAGATCTTGGCGGCGGTCGGACCGTCCAGGACCAGGTTGTCCACGCCGTCGACGTTGAAGACGAGCGCGATCAGACCGCCGACCATCGGGAGGTCGATGCCCTGGCCACCGGTGCAGACCGCCTTGGAGGCGTCGACCTCGGCCGGCTTGAGGGCCGAGTCGGAACCGGCGAACTGGATCTTGCCCTGGTTGAACTGCTGGATCCCCGCGCCGGAGCCGCCACCCTGGTAGTTGATCGTGGTACCGGAGCAGGCGGCGTTGAAGTTCGTCTTCCAGACGTCCATCGCCGCACCCTGGGCGGTCGAGCCGGCGGCGATCAGCGAACCGGCCTTGCCACAGTTGATGGCGCTGGCGGCAGCGGAACCGCTGGAGCCACCGGAGGCGGTGGAGCCGTTGTTGTTGTCCGACCCGCAGGCGGCGAGCGACAGCGAGCTGACGAGCGCCATGGCACCGATCGCGAGGGCCTTGGAGCGGCCGTTCCGCTGGAGCTTCACAGGGGTGTCCCTTTCTGTGGCATTGCCCGTTGCACGGGCCGTACGTGTACGGCGCTGCGCGGGTTTTGCTGTGGTCCGGGGCCCGTTCGGCCCTCCGGTGGTCCCGAAGTTAGGCCGGGTAAGTGACACGACAGCCGGTCACAAGTGAACGGGGAGTGAACCTCGAACGGATGACAGGAAACTACGTCACGTAGTAACGGTTGCGTCACGGCGAGGGCGCAGGGAGATCACTTCCACCGCTCCTTCACCGGTGGCGGGCCGTCCGTCCGTAGGGGCCTCGCGCCCAGCATCACCAGCAGGGCGTCGATCAGCAACCGGTCGCGACCGTGCGTCAGCCGGGCGCGGGCCTTCCCGGCCGGCAGCCACTCCAGCCGGTCCACCTCCCGGTTCGGCCGGAAGGCCCCGCCGGTGGGCACCGCCGACCAGTACCGGACCTCCTTCGGACGGCCCTGCGCCGGGTAGTGCTGGGCGGGCAGCTCCGGGCCCAGCAGGCAGCGGAAACCGGTCTCCTCCCACACCTCGCGCAGCGCCGCCTCGACGACGTCCTCCCCCGGGTCGAGCTTGCCCTTCGGCAGGCTCCAGTCGTCGTACTTGGGTCGGTGGATCACCGCGATCCGCGGCCTCCCCAGCCGGCCGCTGGGCTTGGGCCGGCCGGGCAGCCACAGCACCGCACCCGCCGCCAGGATCACCGGGGCTCGGCCCGCCCCGGCCGGGGCCGGTTCCGCCGGCTGCCCGGTGCTCAGGCGATCGCGCAATTCAGGCCGTCCGTGGTACGGGGGAATGCCCCCAGCCCTCGGCAGGGGGGAGCTCCAGCCAGCCGTCCGGGCCGGGCGGGAGGTCGGGCCACCGGAGGCCGAAGGCGTACCGCGCCGCCTCCACCTCCAGTCGCTGATCAGCATGCACCACGCCCAGCACGTAGGCGGTCGCGGGGGTGATCCGCGGGGTGCGCGCGGCGGTGGCCGCCGTCACCGCCGCGTCCGCCGCCTCCTGGTGCCGGCCCAGCACCGCGTCCAGCTCGTCCAGCTCGACGGACGGGCGGCCGCACACCTCCAGCGCGTACCGGGCCCGCTTCACCAGGATCCGCAGCCGGGACCAGGGCGCGTCGTCGGCCGCCAGCGCCGCGTCCGCGTCCCCCGTGGCGCGTGCCACGGGAACCGCGCCCAGTCGGCGCAGCCCGTCCCCGCCGTACGGCGTCGCGGCCCGCCGCAACGGCAGCTGCTGGGCGCTGGTGGCCAGCGCGGTGAACGCGGCGGCCGCCTGCGGCAGCAGCACCGCCGACGCCCGGCCGTTCGCCGCCTCCAGCAGCGGCGCCTCGCCGACCAGCAGGGTCATCCGGTCCGCCAGCGCGTGCAGCCGGGCCGAGCGGAGCTCCTGGAGCACCGTGGAGTGCGCCCTGGTCCGGGCCAGGGTCAGTTGCCGGTCCAGCAGGGCCCGGGCCTTGGGGGCGCCCGCGTGCCCGGCCAGCATGCCCGTGCCGTCCGGGTCGGTGCTGCTCAGCGAGTCCAGCGCGCCCAGCAGCCGGGCCGAGCGGCGGACGTACCCGGGCTCCAGCGCCAGCAGGTTGAGCAGCCAGCGCAGCTCGGTGCGCGACTCCTGCGCCCAGGTCTGCTCGAAGACGGCGCCGAAGGTGTGCAGCAGCCCGCCGACCCGCCGAACGGCCCGCAGCAGGTCGGCGGTACCGGTCGCCGGGACGACCGCGGCCGAACCGGGTCTGGCGCCGACCTCGCCCACCGCGAGCGGCAGGGCGCGCAGGAACGCCCCGGCCTGGGTGGTGAGCTGGCGGGAAAGGATGTCCCCGGCGGTCGCTGTGGACGCCGCCTGGGCCGTCATCGGCGCATCGGTCATGGCGTGGTAGATCCCCGTTCCCCCGGAGCCGTCCCCCGGAGCTGGTGGCCGACCGCCGGAGCAGGTCCCCTCGGGGCCCCGGGGGGCCCGACTGCTCCGGCGGCTCGCATCAGTGGACGCGTCAGCGCGAGGCGGCGGCCCGGCGGCGCTGGCGCGAGTCGATGAGGAGGTCCTGGACGTGCCGCAGTGGCCGGCCCTCGGCGTCCTGGGTGCGACGCGTCCACGTGCCCTCCGGTCCCAGGTGCCAGGACTCGGTCTCGTCCGACACCCCGAGGTCGATCAGCCCCGACAGCTCGGCGCGGTGCGCCGGGTCGGTGATCCGCAGCAGCGCCTCGATCCGACGGTCCAGGTTGCGGTGCATCATGTCGGCGCTGCCGATCCAGACCTCCGGATCGCCGTTGTTGCCGAACACGAAGATCCGGGAGTGCTCCAGGAAGCGGCCCAGGACGCTGCGCACCCGGATGTTCTCGCTCAGCCCCGGCACGCCCGGCCGGATCGCGCAGATCCCGCGCACCCAGACGTCCACCGGCACCCCGGCCTGCGAGGCCCGGTACAGCGCGTCGATCACGGCCTCGTCGACGATCGAGTTGACCTTGATCTTGACGTACGCGGGCCGACCCGCCCGGTGGTGGGCGATCTCGTTGTGGATCCGCGAGACCAGCCCGTCGCGCAGGCCGCGCGGGGCGGTCAGCAGGCGGCGGTAGGACTCGCGGCGCGAGTAGCCGGACAGCCGGTTGAACAGGTCCGAGAGGTCGGCGCCGACCTGCGGGTCGGAGGTGAGCAGGCCGAGGTCCTCGTACAGCCGGGCCGTCTTCGGGTGGTAGTTGCCGGTGCCCACGTGCGAGTAGCGGCGCAGGGTGTCGCCCTCCTGGCGGACCACCAGCGACAGCTTGCAGTGCGTCTTCAGCCCGACCAGGCCGTAGACCACGTGGCAGCCGGCCTCCTCCAGCTTGCGGGCCCACTTGATGTTGGCCTGCTCGTCGAAGCGCGCCTTGATCTCGACCAGGACCAGCACCTGCTTGCCGGACTCGGCCGCGTCGATCAGGGCGTCCACGATCGGTGAGTCGCCCGAGGTCCGGTACAGGGTCTGCTTGATCGCCAGCACGTCCGGGTCGGCGGCGGCCTGCTCGAGGAAGGCCTGCACCGAGGTGGAGAAGCTGTCGTACGGGTGGTGCAGCAGGACGTCGCGCTCGCGCATCGCGGCGAAGATGTCCGGCTGCGAGGCGGACTCGACGTCTGTCAGCCCGCGGGCCGTGCCCGCCACGAACTTCGGGTACTTGAGCTCAGGACGGTCCAGCTCGGCGATCCCGAACAGCCCGGTCAGGTCCAGCGGCCCGGGCAGCGGGAAGACCTCCGCCTCGGTGATGTTCAGCTCCCGCACCAGCAGGTCCAGGATGTAGGGGTCGATCGACTCCTCGACCTCCAGCCGGACCGGCGGGCCGAAGCGCCGCCGCATCAGCTCCTTCTCCAGGGCCTTGAGGATGTTCTCGGTGTCGTCCTCCTCCACCTCCAGGTCCTCGTTGCGGGTGACGCGGAAGGCGTGGTGGGCCAGCACCTCCATCCCCGGGAAGAGCTCCTCCAGGTGCGCCCCCATGACGTCCTCCAGCGGGACGTACCGCTGGGGCGAGGCCTCCAGGAAGCGGGCCAGCGACTGCGGCACCTTCACCCGGGCGAAGTGCTTGTGCCCGGACACCGGGTTGCGCACCACGACGGCCAGGTTCAGCGAGAGCCCCGATATGTACGGGAAGGGGTGCGCCGGGTCGACGGCCAGCGGGGTCAGGACGGGGAAGATCTTCTGCCGGAACAGCGTGTGGAGCCGGGCCTGCTCCTTTTCCGCCAGCTCCGGCCAGCGCACCAGCTCGATGCCCTCGGTCGCGAGGTCCGGCAGCACCTCCTGCTGGAAGGCGGCGGCGTGCCGCGCCATCAGCTCGCGCGAGCGGGTCCAGATCAGGTCCAGCACCTCGCGCGGCTGGAGGCCCGACGCGCTGCGCTGGGCGACACCGGTGGCGATGCGGCGCTTGAGGCCGGCCACCCGGACCATGAAGAACTCGTCCAGGTTGCTGGCGAAGATCGCCAGGAACTTGGCCCGTTCCAGGAGCGGGATCTCCGGGTCCTCGGCGAGTTCGAGGACGCGTTCGTTGAACGCGAGCCAGCTCCGCTCGCGGTCCAGGAAGCGGCCCTGCGGCAGTGCTTCGAACTCCTGCTCGTCCGTGGCCGGCAGCTCCGGGGGAACACCCAGCGAACTGGACATCCGGGCCGTTGGCGACAGCGGGGCAGAGACGGGGCGGGGGATGCTCATGAGCTCCAGCTCCTCCAGCAGCAGGACGGCGTCCGGACGCGAATGGCTCTGCGGGCCGTCGTCCTCGCCCCGGGTGGCCCCCAGGGACAGCGCCCACCCACCGGGCGCGGTCCGTACAGGACCGGCCGACGAATGGCGGTCGACTCTGCACGAGCGAGACACTACGGACTTCATCCTGTGATCTTCGCGGCAGCAATTGAATCCACGGTAAACACCGCATGGCCAGGAGGAAAGCTGAGTCGGTCGGGGCAAGGGGCGGTGCCGCCTTCCGCCCCTCGCCCACGGCCGCTCGGTACGGTCCGGCCGTCCGGGACGGCCAGACCGTGCGGTTCGCCCGGTGCCGGTGCTACCGGTCGGCCCGGTACCGGGCGCGGTACATGAGGTCCACCTCGTGAACGGTGAATCCCAGTCGTTCATATACCCGGACCGCGGCCGGATTGTCGGCGTCGACGTAGAGGAGGACGGTTTCCAGTCCGCGCTCCCCCGCACCGGAACCGGTCAGGTGCCGCAGACCCGCCGCGGTCAGCGCCCGGCCGAGGCCGCTGCCCTGCTCGGCCGGGTCCACCCCGACCACGTACACCTCGCCCAGCTCCGGCTCGGTGGCGGTGGACGGGTGCACCTTGGTCCAGTGGAAGCCGACCGGCTTGCCGTCGCGGGTGGCGAGGAAGAAGCCGGCCGGGTCGAACCAGGGCTCGGCGAGCCGCTCGGCCAGGTCCCGCTCGGTCCAGGCGCCCTGCTCCGGGTGGTGGGCGAAGGCCAGGGCGTTCAGCCGCAGCCACTCGGCGTCGTCCTCCCCCGGGCGGAAGGTGCGGAGCTCGATGCCCTCGGGGAGGGCCACCTCCTCGGTCTGCCGGCCGGTGCGGCGCATCTGCCGCAGCTCGCGGACCAGTTCGGCGCCGTACGCCTCGGCCAGGTGCCGGGCCGCCGGGTGGCCGCCGTGCACCCAGAAGTCCACCGCGTCGCGCCCCGCCCGGTGGGCCTGCTCCAGCACGGCATCCACCAGCGGACGGGCCAGGCCGCGGCCGCGGGCGGTCGGGTCGACCACCAGCTCGGCGGCGGGGTTGGCGGTCGGGCCCTCCGGGACCTCCAACTGGCCGTAGCCGAGGACCGCAGCGCGGTCGGTCCCGTCCTCGGCCGCGATGAAGTGGGTGACGCCCGGGCGGGGCGTCTCGGCGGAGGAACGCAGCCGGAGCCGGCCCTGCTCGGACACGGCGGCCCGGCCGTCCACCGTCTGGGCCTCCGCCAGAACACGCAGGGCGCCGTCGCGCTGCTCGGGGCGGAGCACGTTGTTCGCAATGACCGCTGTCTGATCGTCCATGCACCGACGATACGTCAACGGAAATGCGAAGAGCCCCTGATCCGAATGGATCAGGGGCTCTTCTGAAT
>NZ_JAFLNG010000194.1 GCF_017427025.1 Streptomyces sp. FH025 | reverse complement strand
GCGTTGCGCCGGGTCTTGGCCCAGCCGTTGCGGCCGAGCAGCATCCGTACGGCGGCCCGGCTCGCGACCACGAACAGGTGGTAGGCGTAGAGCCAGACCAGGACGCCCCAGAGCAGCCCGGTGAGCCGGCGGCGGTCGGGGTGGACGGCCCTGCGGTAGGCGAAGCCCCAGATGACCATCGGCAGCGCGGCGAGCGCGAAGGCGAGCAGCATCCACGGGCCGAACCGGAGCTGGAACTCGACGGTCTCGGCGGGGAAGAGCACCAGCCCGGCGCCGGTGATCCCGAGCGAGAGGGGGAAGAGCAGCACCAGCAGCACGCAGACCACGGGCTGCAGGAAGGTGTACATCACCTCGGCCTTGCCGGACAGGGTGTAGTGCGGCGAGCGCAGCACCCGGCCGGTGTAGCGCAGGCACTGCATGTTGCCCTGGGCCCAGCGGGTGCGCTGGGTGAGGAAGCGGCGCAGCGAGATCAGGGCCTCCTGGGAGACCTGGGCCTCGGTGACGTGGGTGAGCCGCCAGCCGGCCAGTCGCAGGTCGAGGCCGGACTCGTAGTCCTCCAGCAGGGCGCGCTCGGGCCAGGGGCGGCCGGCCCGCCCCTCCTCGACGGTGAGCGAGTCGAGCGCGGAGAGCCGCACGAACTGCCCGTTGCCGCCGAGGCCGACGCTGCCGGTGCGGCGGCGCAGCAGCTGCATGCCGGTGTTGTTGGCCTGGAACTCGACGTCCTGCATCCGCACGAGCGCGCGGGCGAAGGCGTTGGCGGTGCGGCCGCGGCCGGCCAGCGGGCGCTCGTCGTCGGCGTTGCGCATCCGGACGCCGATCTGCACCGCGCCGGTGTCGGGGCGGCCGAGTGCCTTGGGGTTGCAGACGTGGTCGAGGGTGCCCGGGTCGAGCCGGCCGTCGGCGTCGACGACTCCGATCACCACCCGGGAGCGGTCGGTGGACTCGGGCAGCCAGGAGGAGATCTCGCGGTAGGCCGCGTTGAGCGCGGCGCCCTTGCCGATCCGGGCGTGCGGGCGGCGGCGCTGGACGAGGTGGACGCGCGGGTCGTGGGCCGCGGCGGCGAGGACGAGTTCGCGGGTGGAGTCCTCGCTGTCGTCGTCGATCACCCACAGGTGGGCCTCGGGCGCGCTGGTCCGCAGACCGGCCAGGGTCTGGGTGACGACGGACTCCTCGTCGCGGCAGGGGATGACCAGGTGCCACTGGAAGGCGGACGGGTCGCCGGGCTCGGCGGGCCGGTTGTGCCGGAAGGCGTGGCGGGAGCCGGCCCAGTACACGAGGAAGCGTCCGAAGACGAGGAGCATGTAGCCGACGAGCGCCAGGGAGATCAGTCCGGCGAACCAGACGATGGCGTCCTGGCGGAGCACGATCCAGTCGTGCATGACGTCAGGCATGGCGGGGTGCTCCTCATGATCAAAGGCTGGCGGCTCCTGTGGGTTGCGAATCGATGCTTCATTGCGGTTCAAACTCGCTAAATCAATAGTAAAGGGAGTAAATTAGATGATCATGGCAAAGAAGGGGCAAAGTGGTCGTTCTCACCCCGTGGGGACGCGCCGCCGCCGCTCCGTAGACTGTGGTCGTGAGCGACAAGGCCGACCCGAACCCGTACACCCTCCGCCCCGCCGACGGCGGCCCCGGCGACGCCCTGCGGGACGTCGAACTGGAGCTGTCCAAGCGCTGGCCGGAGAACAAGCTGGAGCCCTCGCTCGACCGGATCGAGGCCCTGATGGACATCCTGGGCCAGCCCCAGCGGTCCTTCCCGTCCATCCACGTCACCGGCACCAACGGCAAGACCTCCACCGCCCGGATGATCGAGCAGCTGCTCAACACCTTCGAGCTGCGCACCGGGCGCTACACCAGCCCGCACGTGGAGACCGTCACCGAGCGGATCAGCCTGGACGGCGCCCCGATCACCCCCGAGCGCTTCGTCGAGGTCTACCGCGACATCGAGCCCTACGTGCAGATGGTCGACGCGGCGCAGCCGGTGCCGATGTCCTTCTTCGAGGTGCTGACCGGCATGGCCTACGCGGCCTTCGCCGACGCCCCGGTGGACGTCGCCGTGGTCGAGGTCGGCATGGGCGGCTCCTGGGACGCCACCAACGTCATCGACGCCGCCGTCGCGGTGATCACCCCGATCGGGCTGGACCACACCGACAAGCTCGGCGAGACCACCGGCGAGATCGCCGTCGAGAAGTCCGGGATCATCAAGTCCGGCGCCGTCGCCGTGGTCGCCCAGCAGCAGCTGGACGCCGCCCAGACCATCCTGCGCCGGGCCGTCGAGGTGGACGCCACGGTCGCCCGCGAGGGCATGGAGTTCGGCGTGATCCGCCGTGAACTCGCCGTCGGCGGCCAGCTGGTGACCCTGCGCGGGCTCGGCGGCGAGGAGTACGAGGACGTCTTCATCCCGCTGCACGGCGAGTACCAGGCGCACAACGCGGCGCTGGCACTGGCCGCGGTCGAGGCCTTCTTCGGCGTCGGCGGCGCCCGCGGCGGACAGCTCGACGTCGACAAGATCCGCCAGGCCTTCTCCGGCGTCTCCTCGCCGGGCCGCCTGGAGGTCGTCCGCCGCAGCCCCACGATCCTCCTGGACGCCGCGCACAACCCGCACGGCGCCCAGGCCACCGTCTCCGCGATCTCCGAGTCCTTCGGTTTCACCCGGCTCGTCGGCGTGATCGGCACCTCCGGGGACAAGGACGTGGCCGGCGTGCTGGAGGCCTTCGAGCCGATCCTGGCCGAGGTCGTCATCACCCAGAACTCCACCCACCGCGCGATGGACGTGGACGCGCTCGCGGCCCTGGCCGTCGAGATCTTCGGCGAGGACCGCGTCCAGGTCGAGCCCCGCCTCGACGACGCCATCGCCGCCGCCGTCACCCTGGCCGAGGAGGAGGGCGACCTCGGCGGCGCCGGGGTGCTGGTCACCGGTTCGGTCATCACGGTGGGTGAGGCCCGCCTGCTGCTCGGGAGGAAGTGACATGAGGACGCTCTGCTCCTCGACCTTGATCGGCGAAGCGCTCCTGGCGATGTTCGCCGGACTGGTCGCGATGCGGCTCTCCAGCGTCTCGACCGCCACGGTCTGGATCGTCACCGGCATCGCGATGGCCCTGTGCATCGTGCTCTGCGGCATGATCAACCGTCCCGGCGCGGTGCAGATCGGCTGGGCCCTCCAGATCGGCCTGATCGCCAGCGGCTTCATCCTGCCGACCATGTTCGGCCTCGGCGTGGTCTTCGCCGGCCTGTGGTGGTGCTCGGTGCACTACGGCCGCAAGGTCGACGAGTTCAAGGCCGCCCGCGCCGCCGCCGAGGCCGTGGCCGTACAGGCTTAGGTGCCGGACCGGCGAGCCGACACGCCGTGTACGCAAGGTAACCTCTGCCGTGTCGGCTCCCGCTCCGTCGGCCCGACCGTCAGCCGTACCGAATCCCCAGGAGACGCACCGTGTCCCAGCGCACTCTCGTCCTGCTCAAGCCCGACGCCGTCCGCCGCGGCCTGGCCGGCGAGATCATCAGCCGCATCGAGCGCAAGGCCGGCTGGCGGTTCGCCGCCGTCGAGCTGCGCACCTTCGACCGGGCGACGCTGGAGCAGCACTACGCGGAGCACGTCGGCCGGCCGTTCTACGAGCCGCTGCTGGAGTTCATGACCTCCGGCCCGTCGATCGCGCTGATCGTCGAGGGCGAGGAGGTCGTGCGCGGCATCCGCATGCTGGCCGGGGCCACCAACCCGCTGGAGGCCGGGGCCGGCACCATCCGCGGCGACTACGCGACGATCACCCGCGAGAACCTGATCCACGCCTCCGACTCCCCGGAGTCCGCCGAGCGCGAGATCAAGATCTTCTTCCCGGCGCACGCCTGATTCCAGGCCGGGAGACCCGCCCGGGAGACCGGGCGACACGCCCGGGAGGACGTTCGTACCGCCCCGGTCGGGACCATTGGCCCGGCCGGGGCATTCTTATCGTGAAATAGGGAACTGAGGGCGCCGACACGGCGTCCCAATCCTCGGAGAAGCGATCACGCTCCGGACAATGGACGGTATGCCCCACGTCGACGTCCGCACCGCGCCGCGTGACTACGATGGACGCGACTCAAGGGCCCGGTAAGGCAGCTCAGCTGGTCTCCGCCCAAGCGTGGGCGCGCGCATCCGTCCACCCCCATGAACTCCGAGCCCGGGAAGGCACCTACACCCCATGGCGAGCAACCTGTCGTTCATCGGCCGCGACTTGGCGATCGACCTCGGAACAGCCAACACGCTGGTGTACGTCAGGGGCAAGGGGATCGTCCTCAACGAGCCGTCCGTCGTCGCGGTCAACACCAACACCGGCGGGATCCTCGCGGTCGGCGCCGAGGCCAAGAAGATGATCGGCCGCACGCCGGGCAACATCGTCGCCATCCGCCCGCTCAAGGACGGCGTGATCGCCGACTTCGAGATCACCGAGCGGATGCTGCGCTACTTCATCCTCAAGATCCACCGCCGCCGCTACCTCGCACGCCCGCGCGTCGTCGTCTGCGTGCCCTCCGGCATCACCGGCGTCGAGCGCCGCGCCGTGATCGAGGCCTCCTCGCAGGCCGGCGCCCGCCAGGTGCACATCATCGAGGAGCCGATGGCCGCCGCGATCGGCGCCGGACTCCCCGTCCACGAGGCCACCGGCAACATGGTCGTCGACATCGGCGGCGGCACCACCGAGGTCGCCGTCATCTCCCTCGGCGGCATCGTCACCGCCCAGTCCATCCGGGTGGCCGGCGACGAACTGGACAACGCGATCGTCCAGCACATCAAGAAGGAGTACTCCCTCCTCCTCGGCGAGCGCAGCGCCGAACAGATCAAGATGAGCATCGGCAGCGCCTTCGGCCTGGAGGGCGAGAAGGACGAGCACGCCGAGATCCGCGGCCGCGACCTGGTCAGCGGCCTGCCCAAGACCGTGGTCATCTCCGCCGCCGAGGTCCGCGAGGCCATCGACGAGCCGGTCAACGCCATCATCGACGCGGTCAAGACCACCCTCGACCAGTGCCCGCCCGAGCTGGCCGGCGACGTCATGGACCGCGGCATCGTGCTCACCGGCGGCGGCGCCCTGCTGCGCGGCCTCGACGAGCGGCTGCGCCGCGAGACCGGCATGCCGATCCACATCGCCGAGAACCCGCTCGACTCCGTCGCGCTCGGCTCCGGCAAGTGCGTCGAGGAGTTCGAGGCGCTCCAGCAGGTACTGGACGCCTCGCCGCGCCGTTAGCACACCGACGACATCCGACACTCAACTGAACGGGCCGCCGCCCGGGCCCCACAGCCCCGGGCGGCCGCCAGGTACGAAGGGGCAGTACCAGCACCGTGAGGGACACACGAGAGAGCCGGCTACTGCTCATCCTGCTGGTGGCCGTCGCCTTCGCGCTCATCACCGTGGACATCAAGGGCGGTGAGGACTCCCCGCTCGGCCCGGCCCGGCACGCGGCCGCCAGCGTCCTCGGCCCGGTCGAGCGCGGCGCCGCCACCGTCGTGGACCCGGTGGCCAACACCGTCCGGGCCTTCCGCGACGCCGCCACCGACAGCGGCCGCGCCGACCAGCTCGCCCGCGAGAACACCGAACTGCGGCAGAAGCTCGCCTCCTCCGACATGGCCACCGGGCGCACCAAGCAACTGGACGACCTGCTGCGCACCGCCGGCGCCGGCGGCTACACCGTCAAGGCCGCCCAGGTCATCGCGATCGGCCCGGCCCAGGGCTTCTCCTGGACCATCACCATCGACGCGGGCAGCGACGACGGCCTCACCCGCGACATGACGGTGATCAACGGCGAGGGCCTGGTCGGCCGGATCACCACCGTCGCCCCGACCACCTCCACCGTGCTGCTCGCCTCCGACCCCGGCTTCTCGGCCGGCACCCGGCTGGAGGGCAGCGGTGAGATCGGCTTCGCCTCCGGCGGGGGCGACAGCCCGATGAAGGTCTCCCTGCTCAACGGAAAGGCGCAGGTCAAGGCCGGCGACCGGCTGGTCACCTTCGGCTCGCAGAGCGGCCGCCCGTTCGTGCCCGGCGTCCCGGTCGGCAAGGTCGTCGAGGTCCAGGCCAACGCGGGCCAGCTGACCAAGACCGTCCTGGTCGAGCCGTTCGTCCAGTTCACCCGGCTGGACCTGGTCGGCGTGGTGGTCGTGCCGCCGCGCGCCGACCCTCGCGACGCCGTCCTGCCGCCGGCCCCCGCCCAGGCCCCGGCCGCGCCGGCCCAGCCGCCGGCGACCGCGCCCGCCGCCACGCCCGCCAAGCCCACTGGGGGGAACTGAGCCATGCGCCTCGCCCGCATCCCCGTCTCCGCCGCACTGATCCTGCTCGGCCTGATCCTCCAGGTCAGCGTGTTCGGCCGGCTCCAGCTCCCGGGAGCCACCCCGGACATACTGCTGCTGGTCGTGGTCGGCCTGGCCATGGTCTACGGCCCGACCGGCGGCTGCCTGGTCGGCTTCGGGGCCGGCCTGCTGGCCGACCTCGCGCCGCCCTCCGACCACGCGATCGGCCGCTACGCGCTGGTGCTCTGCCTGATGGGCTACGCCGCCGGGCTGCTGCGCTCCGAGTACGGCCGCCAGCGGTCCGTCTCCGGCGCGCTGGTGGTGGTCGGCGCCGCGTCGATCGCCTCCACCCTGCTGTACGCGACGGTCGGCGCCCTGGTCGGCGACACCGCGGCCCGGCACGTCGGCCTCGGCGGCCTGGTGATCAGCGCCCTGCTGTACGACCTGCTGCTGGCCCCGTTCGTGGTGCCGCTGGTGATGATGCTCGGCCGCCGCTTCGGGCGCGACCCGGTGGCCGCCGCCAGCGACGACGACGAGGGCGGCCCGGGCCTCGGCTCGCTGTCCCGCTACCGCACCACGCGTGACATCTCGTCCGGCCCGTCCTACAAGAAGCGGCGCGTGCCCGGCTTCTCCCGGCGCCCGTAACCGGCCCGTCCCGGCCCCCGACCTCCTGACCTTCCCGCATCCTGGAGCGCACGAGACGTGAGCAACATCCCCGAGACCGGCCGCACCCGGCGGGTGACGATCCGTCTGGTGGTGCTGCAGATCCTGGTGCTGTCGCTGCTCGCCACCCTCGGCGGGCGGCTGTGGTACCTACAGATCCGCAACGCCAAGGAGTACACCGCCAAGGCGACCGGCAACCACATCCGCGAGGTGGTCGAACCGGCCGTCCGCGGCGAGATCCTGGACGCCTCCGGGCGGGTCCTGGCCGGCAACGAGACCCGGCTGGTGGTCTCCGTCAGCCGTACGTCGCTGCTTCAGCAGAAGGACGGCGGCAAGGCGGTCCTGGGCCGGCTGGCCGACGTGCTGGGGATGCCCGCCAAGGACGTGCAGGAGAAGGTCCGGCTCTGCGACGCCAAGACCCCGCAGCCCTGCTGGAACGGTTCTCCGTACCAGCCGATCCCGGTCACCAAGGACGCGACCACCCAGCAGGCGATGCAGATAATGGAGCGCCGCGAGGACTTCCCCGGGGTCACCGCGCAGCCCACCGCCCTGCGCCGCTACACCGGTGTCGAGGGCGCGAACATGGCCCAGGTGCTCGGCTACCTCTCGCCGGTCACCGACGACGAGGTCAGCAAGACCGCCGACAAGAGCGGCCTGGACCGCTACCTGCCGGCCGACCAGATCGGCCGGGCCGGCCTGGAGTCGGTGTACGACCGCGACCTGCGGGGCACCGCCGGCGTGACCAAGCTGGAGGTGGACAACCTCGGCCGGGTGATCGGCACCGCCGGCACCGTCGCCGCGCAGACCGGCAACAACCTGGTCACCAGCATCGACGCCCGGGTGCAGAAGGTCGTCGAGGACAACCTGGCGCAGGCCATGGCCGACGCCCGGAAGACCTTCGACAAGGTCACCAACCGCAACTACGAGGCCGACTCCGGTGCCGCCGTGGTGATGGATGTGCACACCGGCCGGATCGTCGCGATGGCGAGCGCGCCGACCTACGACCCCAACCTGTGGGTGGGCGGCATCAGCGGCAAGGACTACCAGTCGCTGACCAGCAAGGACTCCAACTTCCCGCTGCTGAACCGGGCCATACAGGGCCAGTCCGCCCCCGGTTCGACCTTCAAGGTCGTCTCCACCACCGCCGCCGTGCAGGCCGGCTACTCGCTCGACGGCCACTACGACTGCCCGAAGAGCCTGACCATCGGCGGTCGTGAGTTCAAGAACTTCGAGAGCGAGAACTTCGGCCAGATCTCCCTGGAGAAGGCGCTGGAGGTCTCCTGCGACACCGTCTTCTACGGCCTGGCGTACGACCAGTGGATGAAGGACGGCGGCATCAAGCCGAAGAAGGACCCGGGCGACTGGTTCTTCAAGACCGCCCACGAGTTCGGCCTCGGCGCCAAGACCGGCATCGACCTGCCGGCCGAGGTCCCCGGCCGGGTGCCGGACCGGCAGTGGAAGCAGTCCTTCTACGACAACAACAAGGACGCCTGGTGCGCGCAGGCGCAGAAGGGCGGCAACAGCTTCTCCGACCAGATCGCCCGGGAGAACTGCGTCGACGGCTACCAGATGCGCGCCGGTGACGCCGTCAACTTCGCGATCGGGCAGGGCGACACCCTGGTCACCCCGGTCCAGATGGCCCGGATCTACTCGGCGCTGGCCAACGGCGGCACCTTCTACCGGCCGACCGTCGCCAAGGCGGTGATAAGCCCGAGCGGGGACCTCGTCCGCGAGATCGCCCCGCACGAGGACGCCAAGTTCCCCGGCGACCAGAAGCTGCTCAGCTACATCGACCAGGCCACCGCGGGCGTCATCACCAGCGGTACCGCCGCCTGGAAGTTCGCCGGGGCCGGCTGGCCGCAGAACAAGATCGAGCTGCACGCCAAGACCGGCACCGCCGAGGTCGAGGGCAAGCAGACCACCTCCTGGCTGACCACGTACAGCAAGGACTACGCGGTCGTCATGACGATAAGCCAGGGTGGCACCGGCTCCGGCGGTTCCGGTGACGCGGTCCGCCGGATCTACCAGGCGCTGTACGGCGTGGACGACAAGGGCAACATCGACAACGGCAAGGCGCTGCTGCCGGCACCGCAGGCCGAGCTGCCGAAGTTCAACCCGGACGGCACCGCGATCATCAAGCCGGCCTCCTACGCCGTCGACCAGGCCACCGGTGCGGTGCTCCAGGCCCCGGTGCCGTTCGACGCCGCCTCGGCGCAGTCCGGTCCGGCCCTGGCCGCGACCTTCCTCGACCCGATGCCGCCGGCCGACGGCCGGGCCTCGTACACCGCGGCCGACGCCGCACTCGAACCGAACCGGGGCCCGGGAAGGGGGCGGTCATGAGCTCCTACGGCTCCTACCGACAGCTGCGGCTGAGCCCGCAGCGCACCGGGGTCTCCAAGGCCCTGGCCAAGGACTCGCCGCTGTGGCGGCTGGACTGGATACTGCTGCTGGCCGCGCTGGCCCTGTCGCTCGGCAGCTCGCTGCTGGTCTGGTCGGCCACCCGGGGACGGGACAACCTGACCCACGGGGACCCGCAGTACTTCCTGTACCGGCACCTGACCAACGTCGTGGTCGGGCTGGTGCTGTGCGCCGTGGTGATAGGGATAGGGAGTCGGCGCTTCCGCACCATCGTGCCGTTCTTCTACGTCGGCGTGATGCTGCTGCTGATGGCCACGCTCAGCCCGCTGGGCTCGACCATCAACGGCGCGCACTCGTGGATCCAGCTCGGCGGCGGTTTCTCGGTCCAGCCGGCCGAGTTCGCGAAGCTGGCGATCCTGCTGTCGATGGCGGTCGTGCTGGCGGACCAGGTGGACGCGGGGGAGCGGGAGTTCCCCTCGCACCGGGCGGTGTTCCGGGGGCTGATCTGGGCCTGCCTGCCGATGGGCCTGGTGCTGCTGATGCCGGACGCCGGGTCGGTGATGGTGATGTCCGCGATCGTGCTGGGCATCCTGCTCGGCTCGGGCGCGGCCAACCGATGGGTGCTCGGCATCCTCGCGATCGGCGTCGGCGGGAGCATCGCGGTCTGGAAGCTCGGGCTGCTGAGCCAGTACCAGATCGACCGCTTCGCCGCCTTCGCCAACCCGCAGCTGGACCCGAACGGCGTCGGCTACAACACCGCGCAGGCCCGGATCGCGATCGGCTCGGGCGGGCTGACCGGCAAGGGGCTGTTCCACGGGACGCAGACCGTCGGGCAGTTCGTGCCGGAGCAGCAGACCGACTTCGTGTTCACCGTCGCCGGTGAGGAGCTGGGCTTCCTCGGCGCGCTGGCGATCATCGCGCTGGTCGGCGTGGTCCTGTGGCGGGCCTGCCGGATCGCCCGCCAGGCGACCGACCTGTACGGGACGATCGTGTCGGCCGGGATCATCGCCTGGATCTCCTTCCAGGCCTTCGAGAACATAGGGATGTGCCTGGGCATCATGCCGGTCGCGGGCATCCCGCTGCCCTTCGTCTCGTACGGGGGGTCCTCGATGTTCGCGGTCTGGATCGGCATCGGGCTGCTCCAGGCGGTGCGCAGCCAGCGGCCGATAGCGGCCTGATCGTCCGTCCTCCGAAGGGGCCGGTCCGGGATTCCCGGGCCGGCCCCTTCGCGTGCGCGGTGCGTCCGGCGGGCGTGCGCCGCGCCCTGTGGGTTACCAGGTGTCCCAGTGGGCGATGTCTGCGGTGGCGACCCGGGGGCCGGGGCGGAAGTCGGTGCCGAGGGTGTGCGCGAGCGGGACCAGGGCGGCCTGCGCGACGGTCTCGTACGGGAGGCCGAGCAGGGCGGCGGCCTCGCGCTCGTAGTGCAGGTGCGCGGTGGTCCAGGCGGTGCCGAGGCCCCGGGAGCGGGCGGCGAGCATGAACTGCCAGGTGGCCGGGAGGATCGAGCCCCAGGTGTTGGCCTGGCCGACGTGGGTGTCCAGTTCGCGCCGGTCCTCGACCCGGATGCACGGCACCACCAGGACGGGCACCTCGTGCAGGTGGTCGAACAGGTGCTGGGCGCTCTCGGCGAGCCGGACGCGGCGGTGGTGGTCGCCGGTGGTGCGGTCCACGCCGGTGGCGGCGGTCCGCTGCCGGGGGCGGACCAGGCCGAGCCGGTAGAACTCGGCCAGGGCGGCGCGCCGCTCCGGGTCGGTGACGACCACGAAGTCCCAGCGCTGGCGGTTGCGGCCGGTGGGCGCCTGGGTGGCGAGGGCCAGGCACTCCTCGATCAGCGCGCGCTCCACCGGGCGGGTCAGGTCGAGGCGCTTGCGGACGGCGCGGGTGGTGGTGAGCAGCTCGTCGGGGGTCAGGGCGGGGTACGGCACGGGCGGCCTCCGGGGTCGGGCGCCCTGGGCGGCCGGGCCCGTGAGGCGTCAGTCGGCCGGCGGCAGGGCGAGGAGCTTGCGGGTGAGGCTGATCAAGGTCTGCCGCTCCTGCGGGGTGAGCGGCGCGAAGGTGCGGTCCAGGACGGGGGCCATGGCCAGTTCGGCCTCGGCGAGCGCGGTGCGGCCCTCGGCGGTGAGGGTGACGGCGTAGGCGCGGCGGTCGAGCGGGTGGCGCTCGCGGAGCACCAGGCCGGCGTCCTCCAGGGCGTCCACGCAGCCGACCATCACGCTGCGGTCGATCCGCAACTGCTCGCTCAGCTCCTGCTGGGAGCAGCTGCCGACGGCGTCCAGCATCTTCAGCACCAGGTGCTGGGCCACCGTCAGCGGGCCGTCGGTGAGCTGCGCGTCGATGCTGCGGGCGACCAGGGTGGTGGCTCGGCAGAGCGCGACGTCGGGGCGCTCCCGGGTCAGGGCGGCGAAGTAGCGGCG
>NZ_JAFLNG010000193.1 GCF_017427025.1 Streptomyces sp. FH025 | reverse complement strand
TGCCGTCGTGGGTGCCGAGCTCGGCGGCGATCAGCGCGTCGGCGGCGGCCGCCTGTCCCGCCAGGTCGCGGTCGGCCTGCTTGCCCCCGTACGCCGCGTACCCGGCGCCGGTCAGGGCGGCGAGCAGCCCGGTCCCGGCCACCGCGGCGACCACGGCGGTGACCGGGACCAGCCCACCGCGCCGTCGCGCCCGGCGCCCGCGGCCCGTGTGCCGCTGGGCGGCCCGGCGTGCGGCCCGGCCGCGGGCTTCGCCTCCGCCGCCGCTCGCCGGGGTGATGGTCGTCCTGTCGTCGCTGTTCACGTGGCCACTGCTTTCTGTCCAGGTCGGCGGGTCGGGTACCGACACCTGGGAGACCGCGCGGCGCCGCGCCGATAACAGAAAAGTCCGAACGAATGTCCGACGAGTCGGTCACGGCCTCGACGGGCCGGGCCGCTCGGCGGCTTCCTGCGGTGCGGGAGGGCGCTACTCATGATCGAGAACGTTTCCCGTTCCACGGCTCGAACAGGCCGCGAACCGGCATTCGCCGCCCGGATCACCGACATCGATCCGGCTCAACGGCCGGGGTGCGGGGCCCGGGCCGGGCACGGATGCTGGATGGGCGGGCGGACGCGCGGACGCACGTGCGGGCCGGCGGGGCTGCGCCGGTTGGCGGTGGTGCCGCAGGCCGTCGCGGCCGAGCCCGGGCGGTGCGAGATCGTTTCGACGGCCTCCGGCGCGGCCCCCGCCCGGCGGCCGGGCCCCTGCGGTTCGCCCGGGTGTGCGCCACCGGCCGGAAAGGAGCGCCGCCGCGGCGGCGACCGTCGCGACCGTCCGTGAGAGCACCGGAGGCCCGTGACGCACGAGGGCTGTGACGCAAGGGCCTTGTCGGAGTAGGGTCAAATCGTAGTGTCAACGCGAACCCGCCACGCCGCACGGGCACTTGAGCGGTAGCCGAATCGGCCATTCTCGACGATCGGGCCACGGCACCCTCCGTGGACGGAGCGACGGCGGTTAGGTTGGCCATCACAACGAAAGGCGCCCGCCGGGCAGCCGGCGGCACACCGAGGAGAGGTGCCCGACCATGCAGGTGAGCGTCGACCGGAACCGCTGCTGCAGCTCCGGGATGTGTGTCATGAACGCCCCCGAGGTCTTCGACCAGGACGACCAGGACAGCCTGGTGACGCTTCGCCAGCCCTCTCTCCGGCCCGACCAGTTCGCGGACGTGAGACTGGCCGCCCAGCTCTGCCCGAGCGGAGCGATCACCGTCACCGAGGACGGGCCCGACCGGGCCGAAGGCTGACGATCGCGCGCGGAACCCGGCAACCTCCCCACAACCCCGTTCAGTTGACGAAACGTCACTCCGACAACCCGAGGACGAACCACCCGAGGACATAGCGACGCAAGGAGATCCCGCCTTGACCAGCACCCCCACCGCCCCGGCCGTCCGCATGCCGGCCACGCACTCCAGCGGCTGCCCGTTCGGCCCGCCGCCCGCGTACACCGAGGCCGCCGGCACCGCCCCGATGACCCGGGCCGACCTGCCCGACGGCGAACCCTGCTGGCTGGCCACCGGCTACGCCGAGGTCCGCACCGTCCTGTCCGACCGCCGCTTCAGCGCGGACCTGCGTCACCCGACCTTCCCGATGCTGGTCGGCGGCCGCCGGGAACTGATCACCGCCGCCCCGCCGAGCTTCCTGCGACTCGACGACCCCGAGCACGCCCGGCAGCGCCGGATGGTCACCGGGGACTTCCTGGTCAAGCGGGTGGCCTCGATGCGCCCGGACATCCAGCGGATCGTGGACGAGGCGCTCGACCGGATGACCGAGGGGCGCACCGAGGCCGACCTCGTCGCCGAGTTCGCCCTGCCGGTGCCCTCGCTGGTGATCTGCCTCCTGCTCGGCGTGCCGTACGAGGACCGCGACCGCTTCCAGGGCCTGAGCCGGACGCTGCTCAACCGCAACAGCACCATGGAGGAGGCCAAGGCCGCGTCGGACGCGATCCTCGCGTACCTGCGAGACCTGGCGGCCCGCAAGCGGGAGCAGCCGGAGGACGACATACTCAGCCGGCTCGCCGTGCGGGACGACCTGACCCCGGAGGACGTCGCCAGCACCGGGGTGCTGCTGCTGGTCGCCGGGCACGAGACCACCGCGAACATGATCTCGCTCTCCACCGCCCTGCTGCTGGAGCAGCCCGAGCAGATCGCCAGGCTGGCCGACCCGGCCGCGCTGCCCGGCGCGGTGGAGGAGCTGCTGCGCCTGCTGACCATCGTCCACACCGGGGTGCCCCGGGTAGCGCTGGAGGACGTGGAACTGGGCGGTGTCACGGTCAAGGCCGGGGAGGGCGTGATCGCGATGCTCTCCACCGCCAACCGGGACGAGGAGGTGTTCGGCGGCGCCGGTCACCGGCCGACGGACGAGCTGGACCTGGACCGGGACGCCCGGCGGCACATGGCCTTCGGCTTCGGCGTGCACCAGTGCCTGGGCCAGCCGCTGGCCCGCGCCGAACTCCAGATCGCACTGGAGACCCTGTTCCGACGGCTGCCCGGGCTGCGGCTGACCGTCCCGGAGAGCGAGCGGCAGTTCCGTACCGACTCGTTCATCTACGGCATGAGGTCACTGCCCGTCACCTGGTGACCACGGCCGGTCGGGATCCCGGCGGGCGCCGCGGCGGCACCCGGCTCACCCGGCTGGCCGCAACGCCGGGGCGGAGGCAGGCTGGAAGGGCGAGAGACAGACCCGGTCCTGCCGTGCCTCCGGCCCGGCGCGCCCGGACCGGCCTAGGAGACGGAGCCCGCGATGACCGACATGAGCGAACGCTCCGAGGTGACCAGCGACCGCGAGGAGGACGTCCGCGCCGCCGACCCCGAAGAGGGCGTCACCTCGATGCAGAACCTGCACGCGCAGGACACCTCCCAGGCGGAGGGCGACCCGATGCTGGACGAGCCCGGCGCGGGCCGCTGACCGTCCGCCACACCCGATCCGACCGCCCGACCGAAGCCGGGCGGTCTCTGCGACCGCAGGTGTCGCCACCCGAATGGCGTAACACCGGCGGGGGAGGACAGGCGCATGACCGAACACGACCGAGCAGGTCGGCAGGCCCGGCCGCCCACGGACCCGCGCAACTCGTGGGCGACCTGGACCACCCAGTCGATCATCAGCGGCCCCGGCGGAGTCACCACCGCCGAGATCGGCCCGATCTCCGGCGACCTCACCGTGCACACCACGTGGGTGGACGGCGAGGCGCGGCTGACCGTCCAGTACACCGGCGCGCTGGACTGGTACACCGTCTCCGGCAGTCCGGTGCCCGCCCCGGACGAGACCACCGCCCGGGCGATCCACCAGGCGATGGTGAACGGGGTGAAGACCGGCCGCGGGGCGAGCGCTCCGGCCCCGCCCGCCGACGCATGACCCCGCCCGTCGGCCTCGACCGGCAGGCCACGGCCGACGGGCCCCGGGGCAGTGGCTCGGAACAGCAGTGGCACGGGTGACACGGACCAGCCGTGACTCGGGCAACGGCGCCTCAGGGCAGCGGCTGGGCGTGCACCGGCACGTGCGGGCTCTGGTGGCCACCGCTGGCGAGCATCCGGACCTCACCCGCGTCGCTGATCTCGGCCCGGACGATCCCGCTCTCGTCCTCGTACACGGGGTGGCCGCCCGGCCCCATGACGCTGGTGCGGATGACCACGACCACGTCCTGCGGGGCGTGGGTTCCGGGGGTGCCCGGGAAGGTGAGGGCGTAACGGTTGGCGGGGTTCATCACCGGCTCCTGCTCCCTGTCGCGGCCCCTGGCCGACCGGCGTGGGGCTGAGGCCCGTCTCAGGCGGAGGCCTCGGCGGCCCCTGTGCGGGAGCCCCGGACCTCCAGCTCGGCGAGCAGCAGGGCGGTCGCCTCGGCGACCGCGTCCACGGCCCGGTCGAAGGCCTCACGGTTGTGCGCCGCCGGGGCGCGGAAGCCGGACACCTTGCGGACGTACTGCAGCGCGGCGGCGCGGAAGTCGTCCTCGTCGGCGTCGGGCGTCACGGGCGGTCGCAGTGTCTTGATGTTGCGGCACATGCCCCCAGTCTCGCGCGCGGACGCCGCACTGGCGACCCCCTCCGGTCACGTGCACCTCACGGGGGCGTCATCCGGCCGGATTAGGATTCCGGACGAACGAACCACCCGCCGCGCTCCCCCCTCCGGCGCGGGCATCACCCCGGAGTCATCCCCTTGCCTATCGCGCTGGTCGCGCTGGCCGTCACCGCGTTCGCCATCGGCACCACCGAATTCGCCGCCATGGGGCTGCTCCCCCAGGTCGCCGAGAGTCTGCACGTCTCCATCCCGCAGGCGGGATGGCTGATCTCCGCCTACGCGCTGGGGGTGGTGATCGGCGCGCCGCTGCTCACCGCGCTCGCCGCCGGACGGCCCCGCAAGGCGGTGCTGGTGGCACTGGCCGCGCTGTTCGCGACCGGCAACCTGCTGTGCGCCCTGGCGCCGGACTTCTGGACGCTGGCCGCGGCCCGGCTGGTCACCGGCCTGCCGCACGGGGCCTTCTTCGGGGCCGGGGCGGTGGCCGCCGCCGAACTGGTCGCGCCGAACCGGCGGGCCCGGGCGGTGGCCGTGATGTTCTCCGGGCTGACCGTCGCCAACATCGTCGGCGTCCCGGCCGCCACCCTGCTCGGCCAGCACCTGGGCTGGCGGGCGACCATGCTGGTGGTGGTGCTGATCGCGGCCGCCGGGACGCTCGCCATCGCCAGGCTGGTGCCCGCGCTCCCCTCCCCCCGCCAGTCCGGGCTGCGGCACGAACTGCGGGCCTTCCGCGAAAGGCAGCTCTGGCTGGCGCTGGCCACCGTGGTCTTCGGCTGCGGCGGCTTCTTCGCCTGCTACAGCTACATCGCGCCGCTGCTCACCGACGTGTCCGGCTACTCGGCCGGCTCGGTGACCCTGGTGCTGGCGCTGTTCGGGGTCGGGATGACGATCGGCAACGTGGTCGGCGGGTTCGCCGCCGACCGGGCGCTGCGCCCGACCGTCTGCGCGGCCTTCGTGCTGCTCTCGGCCACCCTCGCGCTGTTCGCGGTGACCGCGCAGGCCCGCTGGTCGGCGGCCGTCACGGTGGTGCTGGTCGGGCTGTTCGGCTTCGCGATCGTCCCGGCCGTGCAGACCCTGGTGCTGCGGAAGGCGCGCAGCGCGCCCACGCTGGCCTCGGCGACGGTGCAGGGCGCCTTCAACCTGGCCAACGCGCAGGGGGCGTACTTCGGCGGACTGGCCCTGGACGCCGGCCTCGGCTGGACCTCGCCGACCCTGGTGGGCGCCGGCCTGGCCGCCTCGGGCGCGGTGGTCGCGGTGCTGGCCTGGGCGGCCGACCGGCGCAGGCCCGCGCCCGTGCCGCAGGAGCCGGCGGCCAGGGTCACGGCAATGGTCTAGACCGCCCGGTGGGCCTCGGCCAACAGCAGGTAGCCCTCGCCGTTGGCCTCGATGCCCGCCCTCTCCTCCGCGGTCAGCTCCCGGCGCACCTTCGCCGGGACGCCCGCCACCAGCGAGCCGGGCGGGACGGCCATGCCCTGGGGCACCACCGCGCCCGCCGCGACCAGCGAACCGGCGCCGATCCGGGCGCCGTTGAGCACGGTGGCGTTCATCCCGACCAGGGAGCCGTCCTCGACCGTGCAGCCGTGCAGCACGGCGTTGTGGCCGACCGAGATCCGCTCACCGACGACCAGCGGGAAGCCGGGGTCGGCGTGCAGGGTGCAGTTGTCCTGGATGTTGCTGCCCGCGCCGACGCTGATCGACTCGGCGTCGCCGCGCAGCACCGCCCCGTACCAGACGCTCGCACCGGCCCCGACGCTCACGTCCCCCACGACGACGGCGTTCGGCGCGAGGAAGGCGCTCGGGTCGACGACGGGCACCTTGCCCCCGACTGTGGCGATCAGCGGCTCTGCCATGTCTCGTCCTCCTGGTGACGGCGGGCGGTACTGTCGCCGGCCAGCGTAGGGGGCGCCCGGGAGGCGCCGTCACTTCGGGTGGGCGCGGCGTCCGGTCGGGGCCGCGGCCTCGTGGGAGATGCCTTTCCTCACTCCGTCGACCGTGCCGACATGCGCCTGGACCGGGCCGCTGAAGAGACTGTCCGTAACCGGCTTCGGAATCGGCTGAAGGAAGACTGAAGGAGGAGAAGGGCATTGCCATGCTGCCCGTGACCTATTACCCGGTCGCCACCCAGGAGCTGTTCCGGCACAACAGCGAACGGATCGAGGGCAAGCCGTACGCCAAGTACTTCAACGGCGACCTGTGGCTCCACGACGACGTGATGCCCGCCATCCGGAGCGCCATGCCCTCCGGCGCGGCCATCACCAGCTCGCCCGAGGATCTCGACTCCCTGCTGGACGGCGGGTACCACGAGGTCGAGACCGGCTTCTGCGTCACGGACGACGGACACCCGTACGTCACCAGCCTCATCCGCTTCCCCGGCTGCACGCCGGAGATGTTCACCTGGTGGTTCTGGTGGCATTCCGTCGAGCCCGAGCGCTACTCACTGTGGTACCCCTACAACCACCAGCAGGCCGTCCCCCGCGACCGGGACGTCCTCACCCGGCCTGGTGTCGCTGACGTCGATCGCTACATCGGCAACACCCACGACGTCATCGAGTACATCGGCCCCATGCGCTCGGAGCTGACCATCCGGTTCCTCCACCCCTCCGGACTGGGCTTCGACACCGACCGCTTCGCCCGGTCCGGGATCAGCGCCCACGCGTGCGGCGAGCTCAGCCTCAACAACGGCGTCATGATCCACCTCGTCCGCACCACGGCCGACGGTTTCGAACTGCGCAGCCGGTACATCTTCGACCGCGGCAGGACCTACCGCACCGACGAGGAACGCGCCGAGGCGCTCGGCTTCGCCTACGAGATGCTCCTGCACGACCAGACCGAGTTCACCCACCTGTCCACCTTCCTGGCGTCCGTCTACCGGGAATTCGGCCACCGGGCGTGAGCCGCCCGGGCCGGACCCGGGCGGCCCGCCGGAGGAGGGGTGTACCGACCCGTCGTCGGCACCCCGAGGCGGCTCGGGGTGCCGACGAGGGCGGGTCAGGCGAGCGGCGCCTTGGTGCGCAGCACCTCGATGAAGGCCCGCAGCCATGCCGGGTGGTCGGGCCAGGCCCGGGCGGAGACCACCACGCCGTCCACGACCGCCTCGCCCTCGACGAACTCGGCGCCGGCCGCCTTGATGTCCGGGGCGAGCGCCGGGTAGGCGGAGGTGCGGCGGCCGTCGAGCACCCCGGCGGCGGCGGTGATCAGCGGGCCGTGGCAGATCTGGGCGACCGGCTTGTCCCCGGCGAAGAAGTGCCGGGCGATCCGCTGCACGTCCGGGTCGTTGCGCAGGTACTCGGGGGCGCGGCCGCCGGGGATGACCAGGGCGACGTAGTCGGCCGGGTCGACGTCGGCGAGGGCGAGGTCGGCGGGCCAGGTGTAGCCGGGCTTCTCGGTGTAGGTGTCGTAGCCGTCCACGAAGTCGTGCACCACGAACTGGAGGCGCTTCTTGGTCGGGGCCGCGATGTCGACCTGGTAGCCCTCCTCGCGCAGCCGCTGGTACGGGTAGAGGACTTCCAGTGACTCGGCGGCGTCCCCGGTGACCAACAGGATCTTCGATGTCATCGCCGGCATCCCTCCACATGATCGGGCGTCAGGCCTGGTACGGGCGCGCAGCGGTGCTCTCCGCGCCCGGGCCGGTCCAACCTCCCGTACCGGCCGCGCCGTTGGCAACAGGGCACACCGGGCGCGACACGGCGCACGGCGAAGCGCACGCGCCGGTCGCGAGCCGTGCACGCCGGGCGACCGCCCCGCTGCGGCGCTCCGCCGTTCGAGGCCTAGACTCCTGCTGCCCGCCACCGCCAGTCTCCCGGAGGAGCCCATGCCGGACCGCACCACCCACCTCGTCCTCCCCGGCTACCAGAACTCGGGCCCCGAGCACTGGCAGACCCGCTGGGAGGCGGCCGAGCCGGAGGCGTTCCGCCGGGTCGAACAGGCGGACTGGGACCACCCCGAGCAGTCGGACTGGGTGGCCCGGGTGGACGCGGCGGTGGCCGCGGCCGCCGCCGAGGGGCCGGTGGTGCTGGTCGCCCACAGCCTGGGCTGCGTCACGGCGGCCCGCTGGGTCGCCACCGCTCCCGCCGAGCGGATCGCCGCCGTCCGGGGCGCGCTGCTGGTCGCCCCGGCCGACATCGACACCGCCGAGGTGCCCGAGCTGGTCGGCTTCCGCCCGGTGGCGCTGGAGCGCTTCCCGTTCCCGACCGTGGTGGTCTCCTCCACCGACGACCCGTGGGTGAGCCCCGAGCGGGCCCGGGAGTTCGCCCGGGCCTGGGGCGCCCGCTACGTGGAGCCCGGCGCGTACGGACACCTCAACTCGGACTCCGGGCTGGGCGACTGGCCGGAGGGCCGCAAGCTGCTCGCGGAACTGTGACCACGTCAACGGGGGGACGATGGACGACGGAACGATGAACGAACGGACGTCACCGGCCAGGCGCGTCCTGGTCCGGGTGCTGGCGGCCTGCGGGGCGGTGGCCGTCCTGCTGTACACCGAGGGCCAGTGGGAGAGCCGCTCGGGCGGGCGGATGCTGGTCGCCGACCTGCTCAACCAGCCGGAGCTGCTGCTCGGCGCGGCGCTGGCCGCGATGATCGCGGCCGCCTGGCTGGGCGACCGCCGCACCGCCGTACGGACGGCCACCCGGGCGGTCACGGTGACCGCCGGGGTGGTGTTCGTGCTCGGGGTGCTGACCGCGCACAAGGTGTCGGCGGCCGAGACCCGCAGCCGGGAGGTCGCCCCGGCCGGTGCGGAGCGGACCCTGGTGGTGGTGCACCGCGCCTACGCCTCCGGCACCGTGCCCGGTGAGCACTGGCAGGTGCTGCTGGAGAGCGGCGAGGGCTGGTCGGCCCGGCGCTGGCTGCTCGCGGACATCGGCGGGGGCCCGGACGACCCCCACCTGATCGAGGCGACGTGGAGCGGGCGGACGCAGATCACCGTGGTGACCGACTCCTACCGGCGGGTGTTCGACCTCGACCAGGACAACGGCGAACCGGTCGAGGAGCGCTGAGCCCCGCTCGGCCGAACCCGGGCGCGTGCGCGGCGAGCGCCGACACGGCTCGGCCCCGCATGAGTACGGGTACTCATGCGGGGCCGGGCGAGGCTGCCGGGGGATCCCCGGCGGACGGCCGTAGGGCCGCCGTCGGGCCGAGCGGCGCAGCGGTCAGGCGCGGCGCCGGCTGAGCCGCATCGCCGCCGCACCCGCGACGAGGAACGCGGCGGAGAGACCGGCCAGGGCCTCTGTCTTGGGGGCTCCGGTCTCCGCCAGTTCCCCGTGGTGGTGCCCCTCGTGGTGCGGCTTGTGCAGCTTCTCCAGTTCCGCCGCGACGAACTTGATCTTGTTCAGGTTGTAGATGGCCTGCTGGTTGGACTGGTTGTTGGACTGCGTGGCCGTCTGGTTGTTGAGGGCCGTGTTCTGGGCGGTGTTCTGCGCGGTGTTGTTCGAGCTGCTGTTGGAGTTGTTGCTCGAACTGTTGTTGACGTTGTTCTGCAGGTTGACGGTCACGTCGACGTGCTGGTCCTGGCCCTGATCCTGCTTCACGTCGGTGTTCTGGTTCTGGCTCTGGTCCTGAGCCTGGTTCTGGTCCTGGCCCTGGCCCTGGTTCTGGTCGTTGCTCTGGCCCTGACCCTGGCCTTGCCCCTGGCCCTCGTGGCCGTGCCCCTCGTGCCCCTCGTGCCCCTCGTGGCCCTCGTGGCCGCCGGGCGGGCAGTCGCACTCGGGAGGAGTGCCGTGATCGTGGCCGTGATCGCAGGGCTCGCCGCCGCCGGTCGACGCACCCTCGGGAAGCGCGAGCCCCGACGTCAGGTCCTCCAGCCCGCCGCGCTCCGCACCGCCCGCACCGGGCTCGACGGTGCCCGGCAGAGTGGTGCCCGACTGAACGGTGCCCGGCAGAGCGGCGCCCGGCAGGAGGGTGCCGGGAAGGGCCGCGCCCGGCAGGACGGTGCCGGGAAGGGCAGCACCGGCCAGCTGCTCGGAGCCCGGCTGCGCGGAGCCCGGCTCCCGCTGGTCGGCCGGCGCCCCGTCGGGCCCGGTGTAACCGTCGGGCCCGGTGTAACCGTCGGCCGGGCGGTCCGCCGGCATGAAGCCGAAGCCACTGACGCCGCCGTAGGCCCCGAGGTAGTCCGACGAGCCGGTGCCCCCGGCCGCCAGACTCAGAAGGCTGTCGACCCATTCGCCCTGGGCCCCGACCGAGTCGACGGCCGTGTCGCGGTCGAAGGCCGGAGAGGCGTGAGCCGTACCACCGGCCCCCCACACCAGGGCGGCCGAGGTCAGTCCGGACAGGACCAGGGTGGTGATTCGAGTTCGCATAACGCTCCAGGATGATCCGCACGAACGGATCTCCTGGATACGCCTCACTACCACGGCTGACGGTTCACACGCCCGCAGAGTCACGACAACAGCCCAACGGATTGAGATGCATGGACGAGCGCCGTGGCGGGAACACCAAGGTGCCGCGAATATCCGTTTTATGAGGATCTCAATCCTGGCAGCCGCCCTCGTCGGCTGCACCACCGCTCTGCTCGTCCAGCCCCCCGCCCTGGCGGCGTCGGCCGACTCGGCCTCGGTCTCGACCCCGGCACCCCGCACCTCCGCGGGCGGGGGCTCGGTCACCTCGCTGCCCCTCACCTCCGGTCAGCCCCTCACACCCCGGACCACCCACCCGTTCGAACTCCTCGGCGTCGTCTGGGACGGCGCCCAGAACGCGCTCGACGGCGGCACCGTCCGGGTCCGCACCCGGGACGCGGCCACCGGCCGCTGGAGCGACTGGCGCCGGTTGGAGGTCGGTGCGGTGGACGGCCCCGACACCGCGCCGCACGGCGGCACCACGCCGCTCTGGGTCGGGCGCAGCGACGGCGTCGCGGTGGACGTCCACCCCGGCCCCGCCGGGCTGCCGCACGGGCTGCGGGTCGAACTGGTCGACCCCGGGGAGGGGGCGGCCTCCGACGACGCCCAGTCACTGCCCGCCAGCCCGGCCGCTCCCGCCGTCCCGCGCCCCGGCATCGTCACCCGGGCGGGCTGGGGCGCCGACGAGTCGATCCGCGAGCCCGGCTTCGACTACACCGGCCCCGTCCGGGTGGTCTTCGTGCACCACACCGCGACCGCCACCGACTACGCCTGCTCCGACGCGCCGCGGGTGATCCGGTCGATCTACCAGTACCACGTCCAGAGCAACGGCTGGCGGGACATCGGCTACAACTTCCTGGTCGACCGCTGCGGCACGATCTACGAGGGCCGTGCGGGCGGCGTCGACCAACCGGTCCACGGCGCCCACACCCTCGGGTTCAACACCGACTCCTCCGGCGTCGCCGCCATCGGCACCTACAACTCGGACGCGCCGCCGCAGACGATGCTGGACGGTCTCGCGAAGATCTCCGCCTGGAAGCTCGGCCTCACCGGCCGGGCCGCCGACGGCCACGCGCAGCTCACCTCCGGCTCCGACTCCAGCCGCTACCCCAAGGGCACCGTCGTCGACTTCAACACCGTCTCCGGCCACCGCGACGGCGTCGCCACCGAATGTCCCGGTGCCGCCCTCTACGCGAAGCTCCCCGAGATCCGCAGCACGGCGGTCCGCATCCAGAACTCCTGATCCCCCCGGGGCCGGTCCCGGCCTCCGCGCCCGGTCCCGGCGCACCGGCGGCTCACTGGTCCCCGCCGTCGGT
>NZ_JAFLNG010000192.1 GCF_017427025.1 Streptomyces sp. FH025 | reverse complement strand
CCCTGCCGTGGGTGCTCGGGCGCGTCCCGGACGGCTGGCGCGCGATCGTCGTGGACAACGGTTCGCGCGACGGCTCGGCCGAGCTGGCCAGGTCACTGGGCGCCACCGTCGTCGAGGAGCCCCGGCGCGGATTCGGCGCCGCCTGCCACGCCGGCCTGCTCGCCGCGACGGCCGAACTGGTCTGCTTCATGGACTGTGACGGCTCGCTCGACCCGGCCCAACTGCCCCGTGTCACCGCTCCCTTGGCAGCTGGCAGGGCGGACCTCGTACTGGGCCGCCGCCGCCCCGCGAGTGCCGGGGCCTGGCCGCCGCACGCCCGGCTCGCCAACATCGTGCTCGCTCGCCGCCTGCGCGGCCTCACCGGGGCGCCGCTGCACGACCTGGGGCCGATGAGGGCCGCCGCCCGCGAGCGGCTGCTCGCCCTCGGGCTGGGAGACCGCCGCTCCGGCTACCCACTCGAAATGGTGCTCGCCGCCTCGGCCGCCGGAATGCGGATCGCCGAGACCGAGGTCGACTACCTTCCGCGCGCCGGCCACTCCAAGGTGACCGGGACGCTACGCGGCACCCGGCAGGCCGTGCGCGACATGCGGGCCGTCCTGGCCGCACCGCCGCCCACCCTGCTGGTCATCGCCAAGGCGCCGGTGCCGGGGCGGGTGAAGACGCGCCTCACCCCGCCCTGCAGTCCGGAACAGGCGGCGGCGCTGGCCCGGGCCGCCCTCGCCGACACCCTCGCCGCCCTCGGCCGGATGCCGGCCGGCCGACGGCTGCTCGTCCTCGACGGCGAAGCGGGCCGCTGGCTCCCGCCCGGGTGGGAGGTCGTCCCGCAGTCCGGCGGCGGGCTCGACGAACGGCTCGCGGCGGCCTTCGCCCACGCCGCCCGGCCGGCTCCGGGAACACCCGCCCTGCTGGTCGGGATGGACACCCCGCACCTGGACACGGCCGTCCTCGCCGAGGCGTTCTCCCCCGCGCGCCGCGCCGGCGTGGACGCCTGGTACGGCCCGGCGGCCGACGGCGGCTTCTGGGCCCTCGGTCTGGCCCGGCCCACCGAGCGTCTCGCCCGGCGGCTGCTCCTGGGGGTGCCGATGTCCACGCCCCGCACCGGCGACGCCCTGCTGGACCGCCTCACGGCCGAGGGCCTGACGACCGTCCGCCTCCCGGTGATGACCGACGTGGACACCATCCGGGACGCCCGCCGCGTCGCGGCCGACGCGCCGCACACCGGGTTCGCCGCGCGGCTGCGCGTGATCGACACCGCGTCGGAGCCGGCCGGATGACCGCCCCGGCCACCGCATGGGTCGACGACCCGTTCGCCGAAGCCGTTCGCACCGGACGCGGCCCCCTGTGGCTGCGTCAGGAGGACGGGTCGCGCATCGTGCTCGACGTCGAGCGGTGGTGCGCCCCCGCCGCCGGAGGCGACCACAGCCTGCTGCGGCGCTGTGCGGGCCTGGACGCCCCGGTGGTGGACCTGGGCTGCGGACCCGGCCGACTGGTGGCCGCCCTGCTGGCGCTCGGCGTCCCGGCGCTCGGAGTCGACGTCACCGGTGCCGCCGTGGAACGCACCCGCCACCTCGGGGGCCCCGCACTGTGCCGCTCCGTCTTCGACCGGCTGCCCGCCGAGGGCCGCTGGGGCGGCGCTCTGCTCGCGGACGGCAACCTGGGCATCGGCGGTGACCCTGACCTGCTGCTGCGCCGGGGCGCCGAACTCCTGGCGCCGGACGGCGTCCTGCTGGTCGAGGTCGAGCCGGGGGAGATCGACGAGCGGATCACCGTGCGGGTCGAGGGCTCCGACGGCCGCCTCGGCCCTCCCTTCACCTGGGCCCGGTGCGGCGCCGGGGCGATCACCCGCCGGGCCCGCCGGGCCGGGCTCGCCGAGACCGAACGCTGGACCTCCCACGGACGGCGGTTCCTCGCCCTGCGCAAGACGTCCGCCGCCCCGCACGCGTGACGGTGGCGATCCTCTCCCCCGCCTTCGTGACGGCAACGACCCGTCAGACCCTGGTCGTCCCCGGTTCCTCCGCACCGCACGCCGGCCTCGGCGGTACGGCGCGCAGGAGCCTGCGGACCGCCGGCACCACGAGCACGCAGGCCAGGGCGACCGCGTACGCGCCGCGCTGGGCCTCCGGCCCGCCGACGAGGTAGAGCACCTGCCCGGCCGCCGGAACGGCCAGCCACTCCCAGCGCCCGTCGAGCGCGACCAGGGCCACCACCAACAGGCCGTACCAGGGGTAGCTCGGCGCGATGACCAGCAGCGCCGTCCCGGTCACCACCAGCGCGCCCCGCCACGGGCGGTCGGGATCACCGCGGCGCAGTACCCACAGCGCCACCGCCGCCAGGACCATCGCGGCCGCCCACGGGGCCCACCGGTCGGCGACGACGATCCGCAGCAGGCCGAACCGGTCGAGGTGCCCCTGCTCGTAGCCCTCCTCCCGCAGGTACCCGGGCAGGTACCCCAGGACGCCGGGCCCGGAGGCGGCGACGTAGGGCAGGTAGGTGGCCGCGAACGTGCCGAGGGCCGCCGCGAGCAGCAGCACGTCGCCCTTGGTAGGACGCCGGGCCAGCAGCCCGGACACCGCCCCGGGCACCGCGAGTGCCGGCAGCAGTTTGGTCGCGACCGCCGCGCCGAGCAGGGCGCCGCCGGCACCGGCCCGCCGGCGGGCCGCGAGGCCCAGCCCGGCCACCATGAGGAGGACGCCGAGGGTGTCGACGTGCGCGTCGTTGACCGCCCACACCGTCACCCCCGGGCACCAACCCCACAGTGCCGCACGCCGGTTGCCCCGCCCGACGGCCAACAGGACGCCGGTGGTGGCGACGGCCAGCAGTGCCCCGCCGGCCTGCGCGCCCCGTACCCCGCCGCCGAACGGGTGCACGGCGAGGAACCACGCCTGCGCGACGGGCGGGTAGACGGTGTGCACGGCGGGCCGGTTGATCCGGGTGCAGTCGCCGTCCACGGTCCGCCGCTCGTCCCACGCCGCGCAGCCGTCCCCCACCGGGAACAGGCCCGTATCGCGCAGCCGGGCGAGCTCCGGATCGTCCGGGGCGTGCGCGTAGGGCGAGGTCCCGGCCGCCTGGACGCGCCCGTCCCACACGTACCGGTAGGCGTCGTCGCTGGTGCGCGGTGGCGCCAGCAACCCCACCGCGCAGACGGCGACGCTCCCGGCCAGCACGAGCGGCGCCACGTGACGGTCGCCCACCCCGCGGAGCAGGAGCAGCGCGAGGGCGAAGAGCGCCGCGTCGAGGGCGTACCAGCCGTACAGCCACGCCCGGTCGGCGAGCGTCCCGCCGACGGTCACGGTCAGTGCCAGGGCCGCCGCGAGCGCGGCGAGGGCGAGGAGACAGGGCAGGGGGCGTCGGGTGAGCACGCGCCCACCCTGCCACCGCCGCACTCCGCCACCGGGTACCGGCGGCACCGCCGTTCGGGATCCGTGAGCACCGCCCGGCGGTGGCGCCGCCGCTGCGCGCCGGTCAGGCGCCCGGGACGCCCGGAAGACCGGTCGTGAGACCGTCCAGGGCGTGCGAGCAGACGCACTCCCGGTCGACGGACAGGAGCCCGATCGCCTTGAACAGCACCGTGCGCAGCCGGTCGACGTTGCCCGCGAAGACCTTCAGCACCTCGGCCTGCGTGACGCCGCCACCGGCCTCGACGCCCGCGTCGTGATCGGTCACGAGAGCCAACGACGTGTAGCAGAGCCCGAGTTCACGTGCGAGCGCGGCCTCCGGGTGACCGGTCATGCCGACCACCGACCAGCCGTTGGCGGAGAACCAGCGGGACTCGGCGCGGGTGGAGAAGCGCGGCCCCTCGATCACCACCAGGGTGCCGCCGTCCACCGGCTCCCAGGCGGCCCCGGCGGCGGCGTCCAGGGCCGCCTTCCGCCCGGCCGGGCAGTACGGGTCGGCCATCGACACGTGCACCACCTCGGGCACCGAGCCGTCCGGCAGCGGCAGCCCGTCGTAGAAGGTCTGCACCCGCCCCGAGGTCCGGTCCACGAACTGGTCCGGGACCATCAGCGTGCCCGGCCCGTACTCCGGCCGCAGCCCGCCCACCGCGCACGGCCCGAGCACCTGGCGCACCCCCAGCGAACGCAGCGCCCACAGGTTGGCCCGGTAGTTGATCCGGTGCGGCGGCAGGGCGTGGCCGCGCCCGTGCCGGGGCAGGAAGGCCACCCGGCGTCCGGCCACCTCGCCGAGGAACACCGCGTCGCTGGGCGCGCCGTACGGCGTGCCGACGCGCACCTCGGTCACCTCGTCCAGCAACGCGTACAGCCCCGAGCCGCCGATCACACCGACCTCGGCCCGCGGCACTTCCCGACGCACCGTCATGTGCTCCACCTCTCGATCAGGGAGACCGCCCCGGCCACGGTAGGAACCGGGCTGCCTCGATCCACGAAATCCGGTCTTACGATTCACGAACGCCGCTCAGCGCGACGTGGAACGCCGGGCCCGGCCGGTGCGACGCAGCTTGACGGCGAGGCAGACGGCCGCCGCGGCGAACAGGACTCCGCTGATGGCGAGCCAGCGGCCGAGGTAGACCGTCTCCGAGAGCCCGGTGGCACCCGGGTACGGCTCGGACAGGTCGAGGACCAGCGGGAACCAGACGAGCAGCAGCAACCCGGACAGGAGGGCCGGCACCCGCACGTAGTTGATCCAGTTCACGGCCCGAGCCCGCTCGTGGCGGTGGCGCAGGACGGACTGCGCGGAGAGGTCGGCGAGCGAGTACAGCGGCAGCAGGATCAGGTCGTGGGCGAGGGCCGCGCCGACGAACCAGATCACCACCGCGAGGGCCCGGTCCGACACGAGCCGCTCGACGGCGTAGCCGGCGAGCGCGAACGACGCGAGCAGGACGAGCAGGTGCATCGGCCCCGCGCCGTACCAGCGGGTGAGGCGGGTGAGTCCGGCCACGGTCACCTCCTGAAGGTGAGTCGGCCGACCCACTTGGTGTTGTTCACACCGGGGTTGGCGGGGACGATGATCCTGGCCGGAAAGCCGTGGTCGAGCGACAGGTCGGCTCCGTTGACGCGCAGGGCCAGGAGCGAGCGGGGGTCGTGGATCTGGTTGCCCCGTAGCAGCACGGAGCTGTAGGGGCCCGGTGGTTGCACCGAGTCCACGAGCACGCCGGCGGCGTCGGGCAGGCCGGCCAGGGCCGCGAGATCCGCCAGCCGCAGTCCTCCCCAGAGCTGGTCCGGGGTCGACCAGCCCTCCACGCAGGCGATCGGCAGCCAGGCCGACGACTGTCGCATGGCCAGCAGCTGCGCGCGGGTGAGGATCACCGGATCCGCGCCGCCGAGGAGTTCGAGGCGCCAGTCGGGCCCTACCGCCGCCGGTGGGACGCCCACGGAGGCAGCGGTCTTGTTGATCTGGAAGCCGTTCGGTCCGCTCGCCGGCTCCCGGTTGTGCGGTGCCAGCAGTGCGGTCGCCCGGAGCCCGCCTCCCAGGCTCTGTCCGGCGGTCACCACGAACAGGGCGAGGGAGCCCCCTCCCACCAGCGCGAGCGCGCCGCGCCGGGACGTCGTCGGTGCGGCCGGCGAGACCGCCACCAGGCCCTCGCCGTCGGACGGCTCGGGCCTGGTCGCCGGCAGCCCGGTCCGCAGCTCCCCCGGCAACGACCGCGACCGCAGGGCACGGACCGCGGTTCCCAGTTTGAGGGCGACGTGCACGGCGAAGGCGGCGATGAACACCCACGCGCCGTAGAAGTGCAGCGTGTAGAAGGATCCCGGGAAGACGTAGTGGAGTTGGATGTTGAGGATCCCGGTGACGAACTCGAACACGACCCCGCCGACCAGCATCAGCAGCGACAGCCGCTCAAGGGCGTACGCGGCACTGCGAACGGGCGGCCACACGAAGAGCTTCGGGATCACCGACCACAGCTTGGCCAGCACCACCGGCACCAGGGTCACGCCGAGCGTCACGTGCACACCCTGGGTGAGCCGGTACAGCCAGGACGGATCAGTGGGCCAGTCGAAGAGGTAGAAGCCCAGCAGGCCCTTGTCCGGGGTCTGGTCGTTGGGCCGGCCGAGGCCGGGGTTGTAGGCGGCGTAGGACAGCGCTCCGGTCACGAAGAGCACCGGCATGCCGACGAGCAGCACGAGCCCGAACACCGAGGTGAGCCAGGGCCCCCGGATCGGGCTGCGCCAGAACCCCGGACGGAACGGCCCGGGTGGGGCAGGCACCCGCCCCAGCATTCCGGCGACGGCCGCACCGGCCCCGGCGCAGGTCCGTCCGACGGTCCGGGCCGCGCTTCGCAGCTTCCTGGCGCCGGCCCGCACCGCCTTGGTGCCCCGCCCCCGAGACGGATCCGCCCCGGGCGATCCGTTCCCACGTCGGCCCGTGACCACTCGCCACCTCCAGCTCCGTAACCGTCCAGGCACGGGCGATCTCACCGTTCACCCGCGACGCGCAGGGAACGGGAACCGCCCGTGGCCGAGGCCGTCGACACGGGAACCGCTCGATCGGAGCCCCGCCGGACAGCCAACCAGCAGTACGGGGGCACCACGACGAGGCCGGACACGATCGTCGCCGGTACCACCCGTACGGAGGCGCCCCCGGCGGGGCCACCGCCGGGGGCTACCCGGCCAAGACCGCCTCGGGCACGAGGATCGAGCAGGCGGCGTCCGCCCCGCACCGGAGGTTGGCGCGAGGGAGGCAGGCCGTCCCGTCAAGTACGCCCCGCCGGCAGGGCGTTGGGCGGCACGAAGCCCGGGAGCCAACGGGCGGCCTCCGCGCGGTAGGGGACCTCGCACTCCAGTTGGCACAGCACCGCGCTGCCCGCCGAGACCACCCGGTTGACCAGGACGTAGGCGGGCGGGAGGTTGAGGCGGCGGAGGAGGCGGCGGGTGTCGGGGGCGGCGGTCTGTTCGAACTGTTCGCGCAGCCAGGCTCGGGTGAAGCGGTAGGTGGGGGTGGCGGAGGGCACGGCGAGCGGGGCGAGGAAGGCCGACACGGCGGCCAGGTCGGCGGGGTCCTCGCCGGTCAGGAAGCCTTCCGCGCGCAGGAGGCGGACCGCCGCGGCGTCGTCGCCCGCGTGGGCGTGGCGCTGAAGGGTGCCGAGCAGCCGCGGGAAGCCGTCGGGCATGTCCTTGACCGCGCCGAAGTCGAGGACGCCGAGCCGCCCGTCCGTCAGGACGCGGAAGTTGCCCGGGTGCGGGTCGGCGTGCAGCCGCCGGGCGCGGGCGGGGCCGGAGAGCAGGAAGCGGATGTAGCGCAGGCCGGCCGCGTTCCGCTCGTCCTGGGTGCCGTCGGTGATCAGCCGGGCCAGCGGGGTGCCCGGCAGCCAGTCGGTGACCAGGACCTTCGCCGTTCCGGTCACGACGTCGGGGACGTGAATGTCCGGGTCGTCGCGGTAGGCCTCGGCGAAGGCCCGCTGACTGGCCGCCTCCCGCCGGTAGTCGAGTTCCTCGGTGATGCGGTCGCGCAGTTCGGCGAGCATCGGGCCGAGCTCCAGAGCGGGCGAGAAGACCGAGAGCAGCCTGATCAGGCGCGAGAGTCGAGCGTAGTCGCCGAGCAGCGCCTCACGGGCGCCGGGATACTGGATCTTGACCGCGACGGGCCGGCCGTCCCGCCAGACGGCACGGTGCACCTGGCCGATGGACGCGGCGGCCGCCGGCTGCTCGTCGAACTCGCGGAACGAGCTCCGCCAGTCGGCGCCGAGCTCGGCGGCCAGCACCCGGCGGACGACAACGGCGGGCAGGGCCGGGGCCGCGTCCTGGAGCCGGGTCAGCGCGGCCCGGTAGGGGGCGACGAGTTCCGGCGGCAGGGCCGCCTCGAAGACCGAGAGCAGCTGCCCGAACTTCATCGCGCCGCCCTTCAACTCGCCGAGTGTGGCGAATAGTTGCTCGGCGGTTCGGCGCTGGATCTGCTCCGTCAGCCCGGCGGTCGGCCGGCCGACCAGGCGCTTGCCGGTGCGCAGCGCGGAGCGGCCCAGGTAGCCGGCGGGCAGAGCCAGGAGCCGGGCGGTGCGGTGGGCCGAGCCGGTCGGCAGCCGGTCCGCGAGACTGCGCGGCAGCGGGACCGGGAGCTGCCCCGACCGCCGCGGCGGCGTGCCGTCGCCCGCGCGCGGGTCGTCGTCCTCGGGTGTGGGGTCGTGGAAGGTCATCGGACCGCCTCCTTCTGCGGGATCTCGGTGGCGGCGGCGGACGTCCGGCGCGGGACCGGGGTACCGGGCAGGAGTCCCGCCACCGCGTTGCGGATGACGGCGAGTCCGCAGCCGCCCTGCTGGGTCATGATCGACTCCGGGTGGAACTGCACGGCCGCGATCGGCAGTTCGCGGTGTTCGACGGCCATGACCACGCCGTCCTCGGTGCGCGCGGTCACCGCCAGCGCCGTCGGCAGGCTCTCGGTGTCGGCGAACAGCGAGTGGTAGCGGCCCACGTCGAAGGCCGGCGGCAGCCCGGCGAGCAGTCGGCCGCCGCCGTTCACCAGCTCGATCCGGGACGGCTTGCCGTGCACCGGGGCGGGCAGGGTGCCGAGCGAACCGCCGAAGTGCTCGACGATCCCCTGTAGTCCGAGGCAGACCCCGAACACCGGCAGGCCGCGGGCGACGGCCCGGCCCAGCAGCTCGTCCATGTCGAAGTCGACCGGGCGGCCGGGGCCGGGCGAGAGCACCAGCAGGTCGGGGCGCACTTCGTCGAGCAGCCTCGGCGGGAAGCCGGCGCGGTGGGTGGACACCTCCCCGCCCGCCTGGCGGAGGTAGTCGGCGAGGCTGTGGACGAAGGAGTCCTGGTGGTCGACGAGCAGGACGCGCGGGCGGCGGCCGCCCCCGGGTGCGATCGCCGAAGAACGCGGGGCGCCGGCCGACGGCTCCCGGCCGTCACCATCCGCCGAACCGACGCCCGCCGACCCGACGCCCGCCGAACCGACGTCCGCCGGGTCGACGTACTCCACCGAGTCGAGCAGCGCCATCGCCTTGAGCTCGGTCTCCCGCTCCTCCGCCTCGGGCACGGAGTCGTACAGCAGGGTCGCCCCGGCCCGGACGGTCGCCACTCCGTCCCGGATCTGGACGGTCCGCAGGGTGAGCGCCGTCTCCAGGCCGCCGTCGAAGCCGATCCGTCCCACCGCACCGCCGTACCAGCGCCGCGGCGCCCGCTCGTGCCGCTCGATGAACGCCATGGCGGCACGTTTGGGGGCGCCGGTCACGGTGACCGCCCACAGGTGGGTGAGGAAGGCGTCCAGGGCGTCCCGGTCGGCGCGCAGCCGGCCGCGAACGTGGTCCACGGTGTGGATCAGGGTGGCGTAGAGCTCGACGGTCCGGCGGCTGAGGACCTGGACACTGCCCGGCTCGCAGACCCGCGCCTTGTCGTTGCGGTCCACGTCCGTGCACATCGTCAGTTCGGACTCCTCCTTCGCCGAATCCAGCAGTTCGCGGATCCGCGCGGCATCCTCCAGGGCGTCCCGGCCCCGGGCGACGGTACCGCTGATCGGGCAGGACTCCACCGTCGCCGAGCCCACCGGGTCGTCCGCACCGTCGACGCCCTCCGCGCCCGCCGGACGGACCCGGACGAACATCTCCGGGGAGGCCCCGACCAGGAACTCGGCCTCGCCGAGGTTGGCCAGCAGCCCGTACGGCGCCGGGTTGAGTCGCCGCAGCCGCCGGAACACCGCGGAGGGCGCGGCCGGCAGCGGCCGGTGGAACGCCTGGCTGGGCACCACCTCGAAGAGCTCTCCGGCCCGGAAGCGGTGCCGGGCCGCGCGAACGAGCTCGGCGTACTCGCCGGGTGCGTGGTCGCGCGCGGTGGTCGGCGCCGCCCCCGGCACGGCCCGCGCGGCGGGGGTACCGCGGGACAGGCCCCGGGTGTCCGCGTCGCCGGTGGCGAACTCGTAGCGGTGCACCCGGGCGACACCGCGCTCCGGGTCGATCTCCAGCAGTTCGTCGGGCAGGTGCAGCACCAGGTCGCGGTCGCGCGGATCGCGCGGCTGGTGTTCGGGGACCGCGTCGAACTGCCGCACCAGGTCGTAGCCGAACGCTCCGTAGAGGCCGAGCAGGTGGTCCTGCGGGCTGCGCAGTGCCGCGACCAGGGCGCGCAGCACGGTGAACACCGAGGGCAGTCGGGTGCGTTCCTCCTCCGACCACGGCCCGGCCGGCGGCTCCGGAACGATCAGCGCCAGCAGCGCCGGCTCGTCCGCCGTCACTTCGACCCCGTCCGGCGAGGCCGCCAGGACGACCGACCGCAGCACCGGAAGCAGCACCAGCCCACGGTCGTTGAGGGCCCGAAGCTCCAACCGCCGCCCACGACCGACCAGTTCGACCGGGGGATCCGCATAGCCGAGGTCGTGCACCCGGTAGCGGCCGGGCTGCGGGCAACGGCCGGACAGCAGCAGCCCGCGGCGATGGTCGAGCCTGGACTCCAAAGCGGCCAGGGCGCGGTCCGGCGCCACCTCCTCCACCGTGCGGGTGACCTCGATCCCGCTCGGGGTCACCCACCGCAGGAGCGGGACGGGCGGTCTGATCGGGACGACTGTGGTCATGGCATGCCTCACAAGTGACGTCGATACGGGTCCTGGGCCTCCGACCGGGTCAACGCGTGCGGGACCGTCGGGCCGGACGGGTGTGTCCTTCCGGAAGAGGCGCCCGACGGGCGAGGCAATCCCACGCACCGCCGGGCGGTTTCGCGGGCCACCGGGCGGTGTTCCGTCGGCCGTTCGCGCCCGGCGGCGGGATTGCATCGCGGTCCGGCCGGCCTCTTTCGCTCCCGAAGGCGGTACGAGGGCCGCCCACAGCGAAAGGCGGTGTCCGATGCCCGTACCGATCCGGACCAGGACCGTTCCGACCCGCGGCCGCTCCCGACCGGCACGGGCCGTCCACGTACTGAGGGCCCTGGCGACCGGCCGGTCCGGGCCGGCCGAGGACGGGCTGGAGTTCCGTGTCGCGTCCGTCACCGAGGATCCGGGCCGACCACCTTACGTGGAGAGACGCACGGCGGCCGCGATGGCGCCGCACCGCGCGGCCGAGTTCCTGGCCGGCCGACGGGCGCTGCGCTCGGCGCTGGCCGGGGCGGGCGTCGTCGTCCCGGGCCTGTCCGGGACGGGCGGGCCGCCCCGGCTGCCGGACCGGTACGTCGGCTCGATCAGCCACTCCGCCGGGCTGGCGGTCGCCGTCGCGGCGCACCGCGACCGGTACCGCGCGGTCGGCGTGGACCTGGAGCTGAACGGCCTGCCGCCGTCCGCCGCCCATCTGGTGCTGAACCGCGAGGACCGCGAGTGGCTGGGCACCGACCGTCCCGGTGCGGACGCCCGGCGGCTGCTGGCCGCGTTCTCGGCCAAAGAGTCCGCGTACAAGGCGATCGACGTCCTGCTCCGGGAACGGACGGGCGGACACCGCGCCGGGCCCGCCCTGCCCGGCCTGCGCTCGCTGCGGCTCCACCCGCACGCGCGCGGGTTCCTCGTCCAACCGGACGGCTGCCTCGCCCCGGTCGCCACGGTCCGGGTGCGCGCGGTCCCCGGCGGCGTGCTCACGTGGGCGGTCGTGTCCGAGCGCAGCGCCGAACCGCCGGTGTTCGACGACCCCTTCGACGTGGACGAGGAGCCGTTCGGCTGGGGCCTGTTCGACGGATCCGCGCCGATCCCCGTCGCGACGGCTCCGCTCGCCCCGACCCGTTCCGCCCCGACCCGTTCCGCCGCGGCCCGCCTCGACCCGGCCCTTTCCGAACGCACCCGACGACCCGAGGAGGTCAGGTAATGCCCATCGCGATCGAAGAACGTTCCGCCCGC
>NZ_JAFLNG010000191.1 GCF_017427025.1 Streptomyces sp. FH025 | reverse complement strand
ACCACCGCCCAGCGCTCCGGCGGCAGCGAAGCGGTCAACTCGCGTGCGCCGGGCAGCGGTTCGATGCCGTCGACGGCCGTGAGCTGGACGCTCCGCAGTCGCGCGGCCTCGGCCTCCACCTCGGCGGGGTCGGCGAGGAAGCCCGAGAGGATGTCGTGGGCCGTCCGGCCGGGCAGCGCCGCCAGGACGTCCGGGACGGGCAGCCCGCGGCGCACCGCGAGGTCGGTCCAGACCCGCTCGATGGCGGCGGTGGAGTCGATCAGGGTGCCGTCCATGTCGAAGAGCGCGGCGAGGACGGCGACGGACACGACGGACGTGGAGGACGTGGAGGACGTGCTCATGGACTCACCCCTCGACGGACTGGGCGTGGTGGAAGACGTTGGTCGGGTCCCAGCGGCGCTTGACGGCGCGCAGCCGCGCGTAGTTCCGCCCGTAGTACAGCTCTCCCGCGCTGACGCCCGAGGTGTTGAGGGCGGGGTCGGAGAGGTCGCTGTTCGGGTAGTTGACGTAACTCCCGGCGGTCACCGCGTTGTAGACCGGCGCGCCGCCGGTCTCGCGGAAGATGCCGTGGTAGGCGCGGCGCAGCCAGGCGATGTTCGGCGCGTCGTGCGCGGCGTCCTGCCAGAACGTCTGCACCAGGAACTTCATGGTGGCGTCGCGCTGGTGGACGGCCGTGTCGCCGGGGGCGGTCCGGGAGATCGCGCCGCCGAGGGCGGCGACGTCGATCCCGGCGGAGACGGACCCCTCGACGGGCTCGGTCAGCGCCCGGTACATCTCGGCCTTCTGGACCTCGGTGAACTGCCCCCGGAAGTTGGCGGACCCCTGCTTGCCGCGCCGGTTGGGGTTGCTGTTCTCGGCGCTGGAGGTGCCGATGAGGCGGACCGAGTTGAGCCAGGGCATCCACTCCCGGGTCACGTGGGAGGGCCCCGCGTCGCGGCCGAGGGCCGCCGCCAGCCGTGCCACGAGGGCGTCGCCGAGCGGCGCCGACTCCGGGGAGGAGACCTGCATGACCATCCCGATGCCGCCGAAGTCCCGGTGCCGGACGGTCAGCCAGGGGAAGACCGCGTCGTGGGCCGGGTCGCTGGCGTGGTGGCGGGCGCACCAGTCCGCGAACTCGGAGAAGAAGGCGCCGAGTTGGGCCGGGGTGACGCCCTCCCACGGCCAGTTGCAGGTGACGATCTGCACGCTGGCGGGCGGGGAGATGAGGAAACGTTCCTGCGACGGTGTCCGGAAGTCGAACCGGGTCACCAGACCGAAGTTCCCGCCGCCGCCCCCGGTGTGGGCCCAGAAGAGGTCCTTGAGGTCGCCGGTGCTGTTCCGGTCGCAGTAGGTCAGCGAGGCCCGGCGCTGCGCGTCGACCGTGACCACCTCGACGCCCTGGAGGTGGTCGACGGTCAGTCCGTGCAGCCGGGAGAGCAGACCGTACCCGCCGCCCAGCACGTGCCCGCCGACGCCGACGGAGTAGCACACGCCGCCGGGGATCGCCACGCCGTACCGGCGGTACAGGCTGTCGTACACGTTCAGCAGCCGGGCGCCCGCGCCCACCGAGTAGACCCCGCGCCCGGCGTCGAAGGCCACGGTGTCCAGGGAGTTCATGTTGACCAGGGACCGCACGTCGGGGGAGAGGACGAAGTCCTCGAAGCAGTGCCCGCCGCCGTACGCGGTGAACCGGCGTCCCTGGTCCAGCGCCCGCTGGACGGCGGCGACGGCCTCGTCGGCGTCGCGCGGGGTCAGGATCTCGTCGGGGCGGATGTCGAAGCGCCGGTTGTAGCCGACCCGCAGGGAGTCGTACTGGGGGTCCCGGCCCTCCCGCACCACCGGAACGTCGGCCGGGGTGCGGGGGGAGGCGACAGCGGTGGGGCCCGGGCTCGCCGCCGCGGGCGTCTCCCGCAGGACGGTCGCGCCCGTCAGCGCCGTGCCCGCCAACCCCGCGCCGGCCGCCCGGGCGAGGAATCCGCGTCTGCCCAGACGGTCGGCGCGCGAGCCGTCGTCGGTGGTGGGGGCCGTGTCCGGCCCGGATATGCCGGTTCTCATGCCTGAGCCCCCGTCCCCGCGCCGAACACGGCCCGCACGGCACGCTCGAACGGGTCGAGGAAGGCGCGGATCTCGGCCAGCGGTGCCGACGGCGCGAGCGTGGCGATCCGGTCGACGCCCGCGGCGGCCAGCGCCTCGATGACGGTCGGGTCGTGCGGCACGCCCATCACGGTGACCGGGATCCGGCGGCCCCACTCCTGCGCCCGGGCCCGGAGTTCGCCGATCCGGGCGAGGAGCACCCGGGGCGGCACCGACCCGAAGTCCGGCATCCAGCCGTCGCCGAAGGCCTTGATCCGCTCCAGGGCGCGGGGGCCCGCACCGCCCACGTAGATCGGCGGGCCCGGCCGCTGGAGCGGGGTGGGCAGCACCACGATGTCCTCGAAGTCGATGTGCTCGGAGTGCACCGTGGTCGGCTCGCCCGACCACAGCGCCCGGACGGCCAGGGCGTGTTCGGTCAGCCGGGCGTTGCGGCGCCGGGGGTCGACGCCGTGACGCTCCATCTCGTCCTCGATCCAGCCGGCGCCCACACCCACGTCGAGGCGTCCGCCGATCACCCGGTCGAGGCTCGCCAGACGCTTCGCCATGGCGATGGGCTCGTGCTGCGCGAGGAGCGTCACCGCGGAACCCACCCGCAGCGCGCTGGTGGCCGACGCGGCGGCCTGCGCGGCGACGAACGGGTCGTAGGTCTCCCGGAACCGCCGCCCCAGGGTCGGGGCCTGGGCGGCGAACCGCAGGGACTGGTGGGTGTGTTCACAGAAGTACAGGGCGCCGTACCCGGCGTCCTCCAGGTACCGCGCGAGGTCCGGTACCGGGGCCGTGTCGGCGGTCTGGAAGATCGAGATGCTGGTCTTCATGAGGCGGACGTGCTCTCCAGTTCGTGCAGGGACTGCTTCAGCGCTCGGATCAACGAACCGGCGCGGTGGTCGTTGTTGCCGATGTCGAGCAGGCGGTTGGGCGTGTACGACAGCGAGATGCCGCTGCCCGGCCAGGCGAAGTGCGCGGAGCCGCCACCGCCGTCGTGGCCGAACATGTCGCCGTCGACACCGTCGCGCGGCACCCCCTTGAGCCGGTAGCCGCCCCGCCCGTAGGCGAAGGGGAACCCGAGCGTCGGGTCGTCCTGCCGGACGGACAGCGTGATCGCCTCGCGCACGGTCGCCGCCCGGGCGATGTTGCCGCGCTCGCCGTCGGGCCGGCGCAGGTCCTCGGCGACCAGGCCGTACATCCGGGCGATGTCCCGGGCCGTGCCGGCGATGTTGGCCGCCGGTACGTAGGTGTCGGCCAGGCCGGGGGAGTTCCAGACGACGGCGCCCTGCGGGAACGGGATCGGGTTGGCCCAGATCGCCCGTACCAGCGCGTCCTCGCTGGTGTTGAAGCGGTCGTACTGCGAGGTGAAGGCGTCGTCGTAGGTGACGCGGGCGATCTGCCCGGGGGACCACGGGGCCCAGTCCACGGCGAGCCCGTGGGGCTCGGCGATTTGGGTGCGGAAGACGTCCCGCAGGGTCAGGCCGGTGGTGCGCACCGCGAGTTCGTCCAGGATCCAGCCCATGGTGTACGGGCCGTAGACGAGTCGCGGGGCGGGCACCGGCTTCTGCGCGGCCAGGACGGCGGCCATCGCCCGGGCGTCGCCCAGCAGTCGGTGGTCGACCACCCGGGAGGTGACGGCGGGCAGTCCGCCGGTGTAGGTCGCGACGTCGCTGACGGTGACCTCGGACTTGCCGTGCGCCGCGAACTCGGGCCAGTAGTGGGCCACCGGCCGGTCGAGGTCGAGGACGCCCTCGTCGCACAGCCTCAGCAGGGTGGTGACGACCACGCCCTTGGAACCGGAGAAGATCTGCGCCCGGGTGTCCCGCGTCCACGGCGTGCCGGACCGGTCGTCCGCCACCCCGCCCCACAGGTCCACGACGCATTCGCCGTAGCGGTGGACGGCGAAGGCCGCGCCGGCCTCGACCTCCCGGAGGTTGGTGGCGAAGACCTCCCGGACGGCCTCGTAGCCGGGGGCCACCGAGCCGTGCACGCCGTCGGCCGGCGCCTCGCCGACCGGGCGGCCCGCGGGCGTGGCGGTGCCCGGGGCACCTGCGCCCGGGGTCCCGGTGCCGTCGGTGTACGTCGTCGAGTCCAGGCCGGTCATGCCACCGACCCCTGCTGCCACCGGACGAGGTCCCGGGCGTAGGAGTCCACGAAGGCCATGCCCGCCTCGATCTGCGCCGGCGTCACGTCGTTGACGAAGACGTGGTCGCCGATGCCCCGGGTCAGCGGCAGCCGCTGGAGGCCGTCGCGGTGGCGGACGGTGTCCTCCAGCGCCTTGACCAGGAGGTCCTGCTCCTTCAGCGCGTCGTTCCAGGGGCTCAGCCCGAGGCCGGTCATCACGTCCAGTACGCGGACGGCGTCGTCCTCCGTCATCAGGCCGCGCTCCAGCGAGATGCCGGTGGTGAGCGCCATGTCGATGGCCACGGCCTCGCCGTGCAGCAGCTCGGAGACCGCGTACATCTCGACGGTCGGGCTGAAGGTGTGCCCGTAGTCGACGCAGCGCTCCAGGACGCTCTCCCACAGGTTGGGCTGGAGTTCCTCCAGCATCAGGTGGATGGACTCCTCGATGACGTAGTCGGCGGTGTCCGCGTACCTCGGGCTCTCGAAGAAGCCGCGCAGGTCGGTCAGCGAGGCCTTCTCGACCCGCTCGAACAGCGGGAGCGACTTCACCAGCGCCACCTTGAGGATCTCGGCCATGCCGTTGCTCAGGTGGCGGACCGGGAGGGTGCCGAGGAAGCGGGAGTCGAGCAGGCTGAGCAGCGGCTGCGCGTAGGTGCCGATGCGGTTCTTGCCCTCCCGGTGGTTGACGCCGGTCTTGACGCCGACGCCCGCGTCGACGAGCCCGATGAGGGTGGTGGGGATGCGTACGTAGGGGGTGCCGCGACGGAAGATGCTCGCCGCGAAGCCGACCACGTCGCACAGGACCCCGCCGCCGATGGCGATCACCGGCTCACGGCGGCGGTCGACCCCGAAGCCGTCCATGGCGGCGAGCACCTTGTCCACGCTGGCCCAGTTCTTGACCTGCTCGTGCGCGTCGAGGACCAGCTTGGCCGTCCGGAACCCGTGCTCCTCGAAGTAGGCGTCGATGGCCGAGCCGTAGATGCGCTCCACCACGTCGTCCACGACCAGCAGCCGCCGGTCACTGGCGCGTCCGGCTGGGCCGGTGCCGGTGCGCAGCGCGTCCGCCAGATACGGATCGTCGGGGTGCAGCAGGTCCCGGTGGACCAGGACCTCGTAGCTGACCTGCTTGACCGCGTCCACGGTCCACCGTCCTCTGGCCTCGCGGTCCAGGCGGTGTCGGTACTCCACAGCGGGGGTCATTGCTTCCTCCATGGCATGAGCACGACAGTTTGAATGTCCGAATTCAGCGCTCTTCCCGGCGCGGGGCGGGGCGGGGTGAGTCCGGGAGGACCGACCGGTCCCGTCGTCCGGTGCCGCGCCCCCGGCCCGTCAGCTCCGGGTCGGCTCCTCGACCGGAGCCTCGGCGTCCTGTGCGGCCGGCGCCGCCGCGAGGGCGCGGCCGTACCGGGCGTAGAGCACCCACGCGAGGACCGCGGCGAGCACGGCGGGCACCAGCGCCGGCAGCGGCAGCCCGTCGGCGGAGTGTCCGCCGTCGAGGTAGGCGCCGCCCACCGCGCCGGCCAGGGCGATGCCCACGTTGAACGCCGAACTGTTCACGGAGAGCGCCAGGATGGGCGACACCTCGCCGGCGTTGGTGGCCACCCAGGTGTTCAGCGCGGGGAAGGTCGAGAAGTAGGCGAGGCCGACGAGGACCGTCAGCACCACGGCCACCCAGGTGTTGGTGGCGCCGATCGCGAGCCCGGCCAGCACGACCAGGGTGGCGGTGACGGTGATCGCCATGGCCCGTACGACGTTGCGGTTGGCCAGCCGCCCGCCGGCGGTGTTGCCGACGACCGAGCCGATGCCGTAGACGAGCATCACCCAGACGATCAGCGAACGGTCCAGCCCCGCGCCGTCGGTGAGGAACGGAGCCACGTAGGTGACCAGCGTGAGGGCGGCCATCCCGGTCAGCGCGGTCACCGCGACGCCCAGCAGCAGGGGCGGCCGGACGAGACCGCGCAGTCCGGCGACCCGGTTGCCGGAGGCCGGCTCGGCCGGTGCCTCGTCGGCCGGGAAGGTCAGCACCACGGCACCGAGACTGATCGCGGACAACACCGCCACCAGCGCGAACGCGGCCTGCCAGCCCACGTGTTGACCGAGCAGCACCCCGATCGGCACACCCAGCACGGTGGCCAGGGACAGGCCGAGGGTGATGCTGGCCGCCGCCGACGCCTGCTTGCCGGGGCGCGCCAGCCGCATCGCGGTCGTCATGAAGACGACCAGGACGGTGGTGTGCACGAGACCGGTCAGCACTCGCGCGGCCAGCCCGACGGCGAACGTCGTGGCGGTCGCGGCGAGCACCGACCCCACCAGGTAGACCGCGAGCGACCACATCAACAGCCGCTTGGCCCGCGCCCCGTCGAGGAACATCGTCAGCAGCGGCCCCGCCACCGTCACGGTGGCGGCGTACGCCGTCACCAGCAGCCCCGCGGACCCCTCGGTCACCCCGAGGCCGTGCGCGATGTTGGGCAGGATGCCCGCGACCACGTTCTCACTCGTACCGAGGGCGAACGCCCCCACGATGAATCCGGCGAACAGAAGCCGCCGGCGCGTATCCGTTAACGCCGTCTCGTTCATGCTTGTGACCCTAGGACCTGACATCGTGTGAGCATGGAGCCCGTTCAACGGTGATCCGCATCACTCGGTCCAGGTCATCCGGGCCGGCCGCACCGACGGATCCCCTCGTCGCCGGGGGCGCGGGAAACGCGAAATGCGGGCCAGGATTCCTCCTGACCCGCATCGCCTCGCCGACGGTGTCGGCGGATGCGCGGCGCCCGGCGTGATGCCGGGTTCACCGATGCCGTCGGCCCCGGCGGTGGTGCGCGCGGTGGAGCCGGTGGAACCGGTGGAACCGGTGGTGCCGTCGCCGCCGGCCGGATCCGGACGCCGACGCCCCGGAGTGCCCGGCGGAGTCGACGGAGGACTCCTCCGACTCCTTGCCGGGGCCGCCCGACTCCTTGCCGGGGCCTTCCGAGCCCGCGGGCAGCACGTCGATCCGGCCCATCTGGCCGTGCGAGGAGTGCACCATGTGGTGGCAGTGGTAGACGTACTGCCCCTCGTAGTCGCCCCAGGTCATGGCGATCCGGACGTACTCGCCCGGGTGGATCACGACGGTGTCCTTGAACCCGGCCTCGGCCGGGCCGACCGCCTTCCCGTTGCGGTCCAGCACGCGGAACCGCACCAGGTGGGTGTGGAAGGAGTGGGGGGCGTGGAAGACCCCGGCCGGCTTGCGGGTGAGGCGGTTGTGGATCGTCCAGATCTCGCTGGAGCCGACGGTGGTCCGCACGTCGGTCCGGTCCGGATCGTACTTGCGCCCGTTGATCCTGGTGTCCGGGAAGGTCGTCAGGTCGAACTCCCGGTGCACCGTCGCCTTCGGGATCGGCGGCAGGGTGGCCAGGACGTCCGGCACCCGGCTCTGGTCCTCGGCCGCCCGGGTGATGTCGAAGCGCAGCACCTCGGAGCGCTCGCTCTCCAGTGCGGCCGTGTTCTCCAGCACCACCGATGAGCCGACCGGGTAGCGGGCGAAGTCGACCACGACCTCGGCGCGTTCCGCGCCGGCCAGGGTCAGCTCGTGCACCTCCACCGGCCCCGCGAGCAGCCCGGCGTCGGAGGCGATCTGGATGAACGGCACGCCGTCGGGCAGGCGCAGCGTGATGTGGCGGTTGGGCGACACGTTGAAGAGCCGCAGCCGGTACTTGCGCGCCGCCACCTCGAAGTAGGGCCGCTCCTTGCCGTTGACCAGCATGTGCGGGCACTCGTACGGGGACGTGTAGACCAGCCGGCCGTCGGCCTCGATCCGGGCGTCCCGGAACAGCAGCGGGATGTCGAACTCACCGGCCGGCAGCGGCAGGCCGCTCTCGTGCGGGTCGCTGAGCAGGTAGGCGCCGGCCAGGCCGCGGTAGACGTTCTCGGCCTCCAGCTGGTGCGCGTGGTCGTGGTACCAGAGCGAGGCGGCCGGCTGGTCGTTGGGGTAGTGGTACTCGCGGGTCTCGCCGGGCTTGACGATGTCCATCGGCAGGCCGTCGTACTGCGACCGGACATGGCCGCCGTGCAGGTGGACGGCGGTGTTCACGCCCAGGTCGTTGGTCTGCTGGACCACCACCTCCCGGCCCCTGACCGCCCGGATGGTCGGACCGGGGAAGCAGCCGCCGTAGCTCTGGACGGTGGTCAGCAGCCCCTTGACGATCTCCGTCTGGGTCTCGGCCATCCGGAGCCGGTACACGTCCGAGGAGTCCGTCCGCGACACCGGGCTCAGCACCGGGGGCAGCGGCATGGCGTGCTCGAAGGGGACGATCCGGGCGGCCGACCGCTCGGCCTTCGACGCGGCCGGAGCGACCGGAAGGGGCGGAGCGGACGGCAGTGCGAGGGACGAGGTCCGGACCCCGACCGGTACGCGGTCCCAGGGGATGAGGGCCACAGGGCCGCCTATGGTCGCGGCTTTCAGAAGGTCTCGTCGGTTCAGCATTCCCGGTCTTTCTGTCCAGGACTCGGCGGTCGGTACGCCGCCGGGCGAGTGGTCGCCGGTCGCGGCTCGCGGCGGCCCTGCTCAGGGGCCGCCGCGGCCACGACGGCACGCGGGCCGGGGGTTTCGGACCGTAGCGATGGTGCCGCGCTCCGTAACCGCCCGTTGGCTCAGTATCAGCGACCTTCGCCCGGTTCGCGCGTCAGGAATCGGGTGACGCCCAGGTGCCCAGGGACATCTCGGCGGTGATGCCCGGCCCGAACCCGGCCAGCAGCCCTTGGTGGCCGTCGAGGGCCGACCGCTCGTCGAACATCCGGGCCAGGGCGTCGAGCACGACCGCACTGGCGATGTTGCCGTACTGGGTGAGGGTGGCCCGGCTGAAGCGGAACGCCTCGGGCGGCACCTCCAGGAAGCGGCTCAGGTCGTCCAGGATCCGTGGACCGCCGGCGTGGACGATGTAGAAGTCCAGCGCGCCCACGTCCCACTGGTGCTGCTCCGCCACCGCGCGCAGGGCCGGGCTGAGGGGCTCCATCGTCCCCGGCACCCGCTTGTCGAGCTGGAAGTGGAATCCGGTGGAGCGGACGGCGTAGGAGATCCACTCCTCGGTGTTCGGGATGAGGTACGAGCCGTTGCGCTCCAGCCGCATCCCGGTCCCGCCCTCGCCCCGGACCACGGCGGCGGCGATCCCGTCACCGAACAGGCCGTTGGACAGCAGCGACCCCACGCCCAGGTCCGTGGGCTGGTAGCACAGCGAGCAGAACTCGCAGGCCACGATCAGGACGTTGGCGCCCGGGTAGGCCGAACAGAAGTCGTGGGCCCGGTTCACCGCCGCGCCACCGGCCGCACAGCCCAGTTGGGCGATCGGCAGCTGCCGGGTCTCCGGCCGGAATCCCAGCTTGTTGATCAGCCACGCCGTGAGCGCCGGCATCATGAAACCGGTGCACGACACGTAGACGATCAAGTCGATCTGCGACGGTTCCACTTGGGCCTGTTCGAGGGCCCTGACCACCACCGCCGGAACGCGGGCCTTGGACTCCGCCTCGAAGATGGCGCTCCGCTCGTCCAACCCCGGGTGCTTCAGCACCACGTCGATGGGCTGGATCAGATGCCGCTTCAGCACGCCGGTGTTCTTGATGAGGCGCAGTGCCAGTCCGAGCTGTGGATGGTCGGGGTGGATCCTGCGCGCCAGATCGAGGGTCTCCTCGTTGGTGATGATGTGCTCGGGTACCTCTATCGCCGGTTTGCACAGAACTGCCATCGGACTTCCTCCTGACGGGCGGTGTTCCCGGTGCGACCCTGGCGGGGCGGGAATTCACCGCTCGACGGCAGCCGATGCGAGCCGGACGCGCGAAGACGGCGCGGGCGGCGGGACTCACCGGGTAGGGCCCAACGGAGTGGCGGACGAGCCGGCAGAGCGAGGATTCGGATGCTCGCGGTGCGGGCGGTCGTACCGGCCGTAGGTCGGTTGGGCACCTCAGCCCAATTTACGGAAGGCGGGCCCACCGCGCACGTCGGGCCGCACACCCCGGGGTGTGCGGCCCGACGTACGCGGTGCTGCCGTCACCAGGTGACCGGCAGCGCCAGCGGATAGCGCCAGATCGACGTGGTGTTCCACGCCACCTCCGCGGCCGGCTTCGCCAGCGCGATCCTGGGGAAGCGCTCCAGCAGGGTCCCGAAGGCGACTTCGAGTTCGGTGATGGCCAGCGGCGCGCCGAGGCAGTGGTGCGCACCCCAGCCGAAGGTCATGTGGGACGGAGTGGTCCGCTCCAGGTCCAGCTCGTCGGGCCGGTCGAACTTGCGGCCGTCCCGGTTGGCCGTCAGGTAGGAGACGTGCACGATGTCCCCCGCCCGGATCGTCACCCCGCTCAGCTCCACGTCCTCCAGGGCCACCCGGGGGATGCCGACGCCCTTGCGGAAGGGGATGAAGCGCAGCAGCTCCTGGAGCACCTGGGGGAGCGTCTCGGGCCGCTCGCGCAGGGCGTCGCGCACGTCGGGCCGGGTGAGGATGGTGTAGGAGAGGTTGCCGAGCTCGTACGTCGTGGTGTCCTGGCCGGTGATCAGCAGGACCATGGCCATGACGGTGAGTTCCTTCTCGTCGAGGACCTCGTCGCCGTCGCGGGCCGTGGCCAGCGCGCTGATCAGGTCGTCGCCGGGGTTCCTGCGCCGTTCGGCGGTCAGCTCGGCGAAGTACGCCCGCAGGTCGGCCTTGGCCCGCACCGCGTCCGGCTTGTTGGCCAGGCCCACGTTCATCATCGTCCGGGCGTTGGCGCGCAGTTGCGCGCTGTCGGCCTCGGGGATCTCCAGGACCTCGCAGATCGTGATCAGCGGGAGCGGGTGGGCCAGGTGCTCCATGAGGTCGGCCGGGGACCCCTGGTCCCGCATGCCGTCCAGCAGCTCGTTCACCACGTGCTGGGTGCGGTCCCTCATCCGCTCGATGTGGTCGGGCGTGAAGCCCTTGGACACCAGGCTGCGCAGGCGGGCGCTGGCGGGCGGGTCCATGACGTTGATCGCCTCGGACTGGACGATCGGCTCGGGAGTCATGCGCGGAAAGTCCCGGCCGATGATGGCGTGGCGGCTGAATCGCCGGTCGGTGGTCACCGTGCGCACGTCGTCGTACCCCGTGACGAGCCAGGCCTCCTCCGCGCCGTAGGGGAGACGGATGCGGCTGACCGGTGCCTCGTTCATGAGTTGCCGGAGCGTCGGGTCGAACTCGAGGGCCTCGGCGAAGTCGAAGGGGCAGTTCCGTGCGCTGGAGTCGGTGGACATGCGGACCTCCAGGTCTCGGCCGCGCGGGCCGGATGGGAAGGCGGACGGAAAGTGCACCGGTACCCCATCGGTCGGCCGCACACACCGCTGGACGCGGGAGACCGCCGGTAATTCATCCGGGCCGATCAGCGCAGGCGGGGCGAAAGACCCCTGGAAAAGCAGAAGACCCCTGACGAATCAGGGGTCTTGCTGGTGTCCGAGGGGGGACTTGAACCCCCACGCCCGATAAAGGGCACTAGCACCTCAAGCTAGCGCGTCTGCCATTCCGCCACCCGGACCGGGTGTCGTCC
>NZ_JAFLNG010000190.1 GCF_017427025.1 Streptomyces sp. FH025 | reverse complement strand
CCCGGCGGAACCGGCGCCGACGGATCCTCAAGTGGACCGCCGGGACCGGCGCCCTGGTGATGGTCGCGGGCTGCGGCGGGGCGTACTACCTGTACCGGCACTTCAACAGCAACCTGACCTCGGTCAAGGTCCAGCTGGGCGACGAGACGGAGCGGCCCCCGGCCGCCGGTGACGCGCTGAACGTCCTGGTGCTCGGCACCGACAGCCGGCAGGGCCTCGGCCGCGAGTACGGCGACGAGGGCAGCGCCGGGCACGCCGACACCACGCTGCTGTTCCACATCGCCAAGGACCGCTCCAACGCGACGGTGATCAGCATCCCGCGCGACCTGATGGTGCCGATCCCGGACTGCCAGGGCCCGGACGGGAAGAGGATCCCCGGCTCGGCGCGGGACATGTTCAACAACAGCCTGGGCCAGGAGGGCCGCGACCCGGGCTGCACCTGGAAGACCGTCGAGAAGGCGACCGGCATCCGGGTCGACCACTTCGTGCAGGTCGACTTCGAGGCGGTGAAGACCCTCTCCACGGCCGTCGGCGGGGTCGAGGTCTGCGCGGCCAAGGACATCGACGACAAGGACTCGCACCTGAAGATGGCCAAGGGCCGGCACGTGGTCCAGGGCGACGAGGCGCTGGCCTTCGTCCGCACCCGGCACGCGGTCGGCCTCGGCGGCGACCTCACCCGGATCCCGCTGCAGCAGCAGTTCATCAGCTCGATGATCCGCAAGATCAAGAGCGACGACACCCTGACCAGCCCGACCAAGCTCTACAAGCTCGCGGACGCCGCCACCAAGGCGCTCACCGTGGACTCCGGCATCGGCAGCGTGGAGAAGCTCAAGGACCTCGCCCTGGACATCAGCAAGGTGGACACCAAGAACATCACCTTCGCCACCGTGCCCGTCCTCGACGACCCGAAGGACGAGAACCGGCTGGTCCTCAAACAGCCGGACGCCGGACAGCTGTTCTCGATGATCGCGACCGACCGCTCGCTGACCGGGACGGCCACGCCGCCGCCCGCCGACGGGACCGCCGCCACGGCCGCGCCCGCGGCCACCACCCCGGCGGTGGCGGCCGAGGACGTCCGGGTGACGGTGCGCAACGGCAGCGGAACGCGGGGACGGTCCGGGCCGACGGTGGAGAAGCTGAAGGCCGGGGGCTTCGCCCGGGCCGCGGTCGGCTCCGACGCCCCGGCCGCCGCGACCACCACGGTGTCCTACCCCGCCGGCCAGGAGGCCGCTGCCGCCGCGCTGGCGGCCGCGCTCGGGCTGCCCGCCGACGCCGCCCGGCCGAACCCGAAGGCGGGCCCGAACGACCCGCTGCTGCTGGTGCTCGGCAAGGACGCGGCGGCCGCGCCCGCCAACCCGGCCGCCGCCGCGACGGAGGCCCCGAAGGACCTCCAGCGGGTGCAGGCGGACGACACCGACGTCTGCGCCAAGTAGCCGCGCCCGCCCGGGGGTTCCGCCCGTCTCACGGTGGAGCCCACCGACCCGGGGGCACCGTCGGCCCCCTCGCGGACGGGCTCCGGCGGCTCATCGGCCCGGCCGACCCGCCCTCAACCTCCGCCATGCGCAACCGCGGTGGCGGGCCGTCCGGGCCAGGACCGCTCAACGCGCCCGGGAGAGCACGTCCTTCGGGGACGGGCCGACGCTCTTCATCACCTTGCGGGCCAGCGAGCGGGGCGAGGTGATGAAGCCGAAGCCCCAGCTGAGGTGCATGGTCGCGAGCGCCACCGGCAGCAGCGCCTTCGCCTTGGCGGACAGGCCCCGGCCCTCGACCAGGGCGCCGCCGAGGATGCCCAGCAGGTAGGCCCCGGGCACCGCCAGGAAGGCCGGGTGGACGGCCGCGCCGAGCACCAGGCCGAGGACGACCCCGAGCAGCGCGGACGGCGGGGCGAGGTAGCGCAGGTTGACCGAGCCGCGGTGGTAGCGGGTGACCACCCGGCGCCAACGGCCGTAGTCCTTGTACTGCTTGGCCAGCGCCCGGACCGTCGGCCGGGGCCGGTACGTCACCTTGAGCTGCGGGGTGAACCAGACCAGTCCGCCGTCCTGGCGGATCCGGTAGTTGAGCTCCCAGTCCTGGGCGCGGATGAACTCCTCGTTGTAGCCGCCGAGCTTCTCCAGCACCTCGCGCCGGAACACCCCGAGGTAGACGGTGTCCGCCGGGCCGGCCAGGCCGCCGGTGTGGAAGGCGGCGTTGCCGACGCCGATCTTGGAGGTCATCGCGGCGGCGACCGCGTTCTCCCACTCGGTCTCGCCCTCGGCGTGCATGATGCCGCCGACGTTGGCGGCGTCCATCTCGCCGAGCAGCCGGACCGCGGTGGTGATGTAGCCGGGGGTGAGCAGGCCGTGGCCGTCCACTCGCACGACTATCGGGTACTGCGAGCCCCGGATCGCGGCGTTCAGGCCCGCCGGGGTCCGGCCGGTGGGGTTCTCCACCGTGCGCACCCGCGGGTCCTCGGCGACCAGCTCGGCCGCGATCTCGGCGGTGCGGTCGGTGGAGGGGCCGAGCGCGATCACCACCTCCATCGGCCCGGGGTACTCCTGGTCCAGGATGCGCCGGACCGCCGTGCGCAGGTGTCGTTCCTCGTTGAGCACCGGCATGATCACGGAAACAGCCGGCAGCTCCTCAGCAGCCTTGGTGTTCATCGGGGCCAACCGTACCGGTGCCGACGCGTCCCCGTCTTGTCCCGGTCCGGGCGGCTCCCGGTCACCCGAAGGGCGGCGCCGGAGCTGTGATCACGATCACCGTACCGCAGGGGCCGGGTGCTGCACGCACCCGGCCCCTGCCCCCGTTCCCCCGGGGACCCGACGTCCCCCGTCGCCGGGTCAGTCCGTCGCGATGGCCGCGAGGACGTTCATCCGTCCGGCCCGGAAGGCCGGGACGAGCGCGGCGACCAGGCCGATGGCCACCGAGGCCACCAGCGTCACCGCGATCGTGACGGTCGGGACGGAGAGCGTCCCGAGGCCCTGGTCGCGCAGGACCCGCTGGGCGGTGACGCCCCAGGCCAGGCCCAGTCCGGTGCCGAGGACGGCGCCGAACACCGCGATCACCACGGACTCCAGCCGGATCATCCGGCGCAGCTGGCGGCGGGAGAGCCCGATCGCCCGCAGCAGTCCGATCTCGCGGGTCCGCTCGACCACCGACAGCGCCAGGGTGTTGACCACGCCGAGCACCGCGACGGTGATCGACAGGCCGACCAGTCCGTAGATCAGGTAGAGCAGGCTGTTGACCTGGGACTGCACCAGCTCCTTGTAGCCCGCCTGGTCCTTGATGGTCAGCTGCGGGTACTGCCGGAGAGCGTCCTCCAGGGCGGTCAGCGTCCTGGCGACGTCGGCGCCGGAGGAGGCCTTGGCGAAGAAGGTCCACACCGGCGGCTGCTCGGCGGCCGGGACGACCTCGGTCAGGGTGTCGAGGCCGACGAAGGAGCCGTCGCCCAGCAGCCCGCCCTTCTGGAAGACCACGCCCACCGGCAGCACCTGGGTGCGGCCCTTGCCGTAGTCGACGGTCAGCCGGTCGCCGACCTTCAGGCCGTGGTCCTTGGCGAAGGTCTCGCCGATCCCGAGCGAGCCGCGCCCGACCGAGTCCACCGCACCGGAGGTGACGGTGGGGTGGAAGTCGGTGCCGAAGAAGCTCGCCGGCACGGCGGTCAGGTCGGTCTTCGCGTTCTGCCCGCCGGGCAGTTGGACCTTCGCCCGCTTGAAGAGCTCCTGGGTGGTGACGTGGTCGATGCCGGGGGTGCGGCGCACCGCGTCCGTCATCTCGGTGGTGACCGGGGTGTGGCCGCCCGCGATGATGTAGTCCACGCCCACCGACCTGTCGATCTGCGCGCTGGCCGAGCTGACCGCCGAGGAGCTGAAGACGGACGAGCCGATCACCAGTGCCAGCCCGATCATCAGCGCGGCGGCGGTGGCGCCGGTGCGGCGCGGGTTGCGCATCGCGTTGCGCTGGGCGAGCTTGCCGGAGGGGCCGAACAGGGCCGGGAGCAGGGCCCCGAGCACCTTGATGACGACGGTGGCCAGCAGCGGGCCGAGCACCACGAAGCCGATCAGGGTGAGCAGCAGGCCCAGGCCCAGGTACCGGCCTCCGGTGGCCATCGTGTCCGCCGTGCCCGCGAGCACCAGCAGTCCGGCGCCGCCCGCGGTGAGCAGCAGGCCGAGGACCGTACGGACGAGGTCGGAGCGGGCCTCGGCCGGGGTGCCGTGGTCGCGCAGGGCGGCCATCGGCGCGATCCTGCTGGCGCGGCGGGCCGGGATCCAGGCCGCGATGACGGTGATCAGGATGCCCACCGCGTAGCCGGCCACGAAGACGTCGGGCCCGATCTCCAGGTCGCTCGCCCTGAGGTCCATGCCGATCGCGTTCATCAGCTTGATCAGGCCGACCGCGACGCCCAGGCCGACGCCCACCCCGAGGGTCGAGCCGAGCAGGCCCAGGATCAGCGCCTCGACCAGCACCGAGCCGTTCACCTGCCGGCGGCCGCCGCCGATGGCGCGCAGCAGGCCGATCTCGCGGGTGCGCTGGGCGACGAGCATCGAGAAGGTGTTGATGATCAGGAAGCCGCCGACGATCAGCGAGATGCCGGCGAAGCCGAGCATCGCGTACTTCATGAAGTCGAGGCCGCTGCCGATCGCCTTGGTGTTCTGGTCCTTCTGCTCGGCCGCGGTCTTGATCTCGTAGCCGCCGCCGACCGCGGCCAGGGCCTCGGCCTTGAGCTGGTCATTGCCGCGGCTGCCGTCGCCGAAGGCCTCGATGGAGGTGTAGGCCTGCTCGCCGAGCAGCACCTGCTGGGCGGTCGGGGTGTCCAGGAAGGCCAGCGCGGCGCCCGGGTTGGTGGTGGTGAAGGTGGCGATGCCGACGATCGTGTACGGGTGCCGGCCGGCCGCGTTGTCGACCCGGATCGGGTCGCCGAGGCCGAGCCCGGCCTTCTTGGCGGTGTCCGCGTCCAGCACCAGTTCGCCGGAGCCCTGCGGGACGTGCCCGGAGGTGATCTTCACCGGGTTGCGCGGGGTGTCGGTCCAGTTGCCGAGCAGGGTGGGCGCCCCGGTGGTCGGGCCGACCAGCTTGTCGGTGGCCGGGTTGACCAGGATCGCGTTGCCGACCATGACCTGACCGACGGCGGTCCTCACCCCCGGCACCGCGGCGATCCGCTGGGCGAGCGCGACGGGGACGGTCGGCGTCCTGTCGCTGTCCTGCCGGTCGTCCTCGGCCGGTACGGGCGGCTGGACGGAGACGTCCGAGGCGGTCGCGGCGAACAGCTTGGAGAAGGTTCCGGTGGCGGTGTCGGAGAACACCAGGGTGCCGGAGACGAAGGCCACCGACAGCACGACGGCGATGAGTGAGAGCGCCATCCGCCCCTTGTGGGCGAAGAAGCTCCGCAGTGAGGTTCTGAGCAGCATCCGAGGTCGTCCCGCCGCTCAGCTGGTGCGCTTGCCGTCGAAGCGGCGCATGCGTTCGAGGACGGAGTCGGCGGTGGGCGCGTGCATCTCGTCCACGATCACGCCGTCGGCGAGGAAGAGCACGCGGTCCGCGTAGCCGGCGGCGACCGGGTCGTGGGTGACCATGACCATGGTCTGGCCCAGTTCGTCCACCGAGCGGCGCAGGAAGGTCAGCACCTCGGCGCCGGCCCGGGAGTCCAGGTTGCCGGTGGGCTCGTCGCCGAAGATGATCTCGGGCCGGGCGGCCAGCGCCCGGGCCACCGCGACGCGCTGCTGCTGGCCTCCGGAGAGCTGGGTCGGGCGGTGCCTGAGCCGGCCGGCCAGGCCGACGGTCTCCACCACCTGGTCCAGCCAGGCCCGGTCCGGCTTGCGGCCGGCGATGTCCATCGGGAGCGTGATGTTCTCCAGCGCGTTCAGGGTGGGCAGCAGGTTGAACGCCTGGAAGATGAAGCCGATCTTGTCGCGGCGCAGCCGGGTCAGCTGCTTGTCCTTGAGGCCGGTGATCTCGGTGCCGCCGATCCAGATCCGCCCGTCGGTGACGGTGTCCAGGCCGGCCAGGCAGTGCATCAGGGTCGACTTGCCGGAGCCGGAGGGACCCATGATCGCGGTGAAGCGGCCGCGCTGGATGTCCACGTCGACCGCGTCGAGGGCGGTCACCCTGGTCTCGCCCGAGCCGTACGCCTTGGTGACCTGTCTTGCCGACGCGGCGACGGCGGACTCGCCGCCGGGAAGCTGGGGGTCGTACACGGCTGCTGCCGTCGTCACTGGAGTCTCCTAAGAAGTGGCCCACCCGTTGGCCCCCGGCCCGGTGTTCTCCGGCGGGGCGAGGACGTGTGAATCACGTTAGGAGCAGGCGGCGGAGGGCTCGTCCTCCGCCGGAATGAAGCGGCTCAACCAAGGTTCTACGGGGTGCGGCGCCCCTCCCCCTAGGGGGCGCCGCGGGCCTTCTCCGGGTCACCCCGTACGGGGTTCGCCGACGGCTGTCAGCCGGTCAGCGCGGGGGTGGCGAGACGCTCCAGGGCATCGGCGAAGCCCGTCACGACGGGGGCCAGCAGGGCGTCGGTCTCGCGCTCGACCAGGGTCGTCCCGTCCTCCCTGGCGGTGATGTGGCGGTCGAGCACGAACCAGCCCTGGGTGATGTGGCCGGCGCCCATCGAGCTGAGCACCGGGCGCAGTGCGTAGTCCACCGCGAGGACGTGCGCGGGCGAGCCGCCGGTGGCCAGCGGCAGGACGGCCTTGCCGGCCAGCGCGTACTGCGGGAGCACGTCGAGCAGGGCCTTCAACAGGCCCGAGTAGGCGGCCTTGTAGACGGGGGTGCCGATGACGACGCCGTCGGCGCGGGCGAACAGTTCGGTGACGGCGACGATCTCGGGGTGGTCGAAGTCGCCCGACAGCAGGGCGTGCGCGGGCAGGCTGCGCGCCTCGAAGGGGATGACGTGGTGGCCGCGCTCCACGAGGCGCGCGTCGACGTGGCGCAGCAGGCGGGTGGTGCGGGAGGTGGCGGACGGGGAGCCGGAAACGGACAGGACGGTGGCCATGGTTCACCTCTGGCTGGAAGCGGGGCGGCGCACCGCGGCGGGGGAAGACACCGCGGTGCGGTCGTGCTCGGAGTGCGGTCATCACGGGCTCGTGGGCTCGTGGACTCACGGGCTCAGCCCGGAGCGAGCGGGTGTTTCGACGGGCTGCGGAGAGTGCGCGTCAGCCGCGACAGAGCGAACAGGCCACCCCACGCCGCAGGTCGACGTGCCGCCGACGCGTGAGTGCCCAACGCTGATCCATGCCTGAAATGCAAACACGCGGTGTTCGAACGGGTCAAGAATCGTTTCGGCAGCTGGAACGCGGGTGACGCGACGTTTCGCCGGAACGATCCGGTGCGTGCATCAAAACTGCTACAAGAGGCCCGGTGGCACCCCCGGGGGGAGTCGGTGCGACCGGGGTCGGGCATCCTCGACGGCATGAACACGTGGCAGCAGGGCCGCCCGGGCGGCGGCGGGAACCCGTACGGAGGCAACGGCGGCGGTGGGCCGGCGGCCGAACCGCCGCTGCCCGCCGGGCTGAACCCGCGCGGTCCGGGCGCTCCCGCGCCGCGGCGGCCCGAGCCGCCCCGGTACGGCAACGTCCCGGCGCAGGGGACGCCCGGCGGCCCGAGCCGACCCGGCGGACCCGGCGGACCTGGCGGACCTGGCGGGCCTCGGCGGCCCGGCGGCCCGAACGGCTCCGGCGGCGCGCGACCCGCCGGCCAGGCGGCCGGGAGGCGCTGGCCGCGGAAGCGGATCGTCAAGTGGTCGGTCTTCGGCGTGCTGATAGCCGTCATGGTGACCGCCGTCTCCACCTGGTTCTGGGCGGACTCCAAGCTCAACCACGAGAACGTGCTGGCCGACTACCCCGGCCGTCCGGCGGCCGGCAAGGGCACCAACTGGCTGATCGTCGGCTCCGACAGCCGCCAGGGCCTCACCGACTCCGAGCAGGACGACCTGCACACCGGGCACGACACCGAGGGCAAGCGCAGCGACTCGATGATGATCCTGCACGTCGGGGACAACGGGAACACCCTGATGAGCATCCCGCGCGACTCCTGGGTGCCGATCCCCGAGCACCCGGGCGGCAACGGGAAGGCCGTCAAGGGCACCACCGCGAAGATCAACTCGGCCTTCGGCAACGGCGGCGGGCGCCTGCTGGTCCAGACCGTCGAGCAGAACACCGGCATCCACATCGACCACTACGCCGAGATCGGCTTCGCCGGCTTCGTCGGCGTCGTCGACTCGATCGGCGGCGTGGAGATGAACATCGAGCAGGACGTCAAGGACAAGGACTCCGGCCTCGACCTCAAGGCGGGCGTGCAGACCCTCAACGGGAAGCAGGCGCTGGCCTTCGTCCGCCAGCGCCACCAGATGGCCGACCAGGACCTCGGCCGGATGCGCAACCAGCAGAAGTTCCTCGGCGCCCTCGCCCACCAGGCCGCCTCCCCCGGCACCCTGCTCAACCCGTTCGCCTTCTACCCGCTGGTCGACTCGGCGCTCGGCACCCTGATCGTCGACGACGACTGCGGACTGACCGACCTGGGCTCGCTGTTCCTCGCCATGAAGGACGTCAACGGCGGCAGCGGCAAGTCCCTGACCGTCCCCATCGGCAACCCGGACTACCGGACCAAGACCGGGGAGTCGGCCGTGCTGTGGGACGCCGCCAAGTCCAAGCAGGTCTTCGACGCCTTCAAGAACGACACCGCGGTGCCGGACATCAAGTGAGCCGCTGACTTCTAGTGACCGCGGCACCACAATGAGTGGATGTCCCTCGTCACCTCACTCGTCTACCGCCGACGCCACCGCCTCCTGGGCCGCCTGGTCCAGGAGGCGCTCGCGCTCTACGGGATGGAGGTCCCGGCCGCCTGCGAGATCGGGCCCGGCCTCACCGTGTTCCACCGCGGCTTCGGCACCGTGCTGCACCCGTACACCACGCTCGGCGCGAACGTGACCCTCTACAACGGCGTGACCATCGGCCGGGCCGACCCCTGGGTGCCGCAGGAGGAGAGCGCGATGCGGCGCGTGGTGGTCGAGGACGGCGCGGTGCTGTGCGCGGGCGCCAAGGTGGTGTGCAAGGAGGGCGTGCTGACCGTCGGAGCGGGCACCGTCGTGGGCGCCAACGCGGTGCTCACCCGCTCGACCGGGCCGGGCGAGATCTGGGCCGGGGTGCCCGCGCGCCGGGTGGGGCTGCGACAGGGCGCCTGGGCGCCGGCCGCGCCCGGCGCACCGGCCTGAGTCGGGCTGAGCCTGCCTGAGCCGGTCTGAGCCGCGGAACGACACCGCCCCGGAGCGGGAGGTCGGCAGGTCCGACGTCCCGCTCCGGGGCGGTGTGCGGCGGTGGACCGCGGTGATCACTCGACCGCGGCGGCTACTCGACCGGGATGATTACTCGACCACGCCGGACTTGGCGATGGCGATCTTGGCCGAGGTGCGGCCGCTCGGCGACGAGCCGTAGCTCTCGACCTTCTTCACGACGTCCAGGCCCTCGACGACCTCGCCGAAGACGACGTGCTTGCCGTCCAGCCAGTCGGTGACGACGGTCGTGATGAAGAACTGCGAGCCGTTGGTGTTGCGGCCGGCGTTGGCCATCGACAGCAGACCCGGGCGGTCGTGCTTGAGCTGGAAGTTCTCGTCCGCGAACTTCTCGCCGTAGATGCTCTTGCCACCGGTGCCGTTGTGGTTGGTGAAGTCACCACCCTGCAGCATGAAGGCGGGGATCACCCGGTGGAAGATCGAGCCCTCGTAGCCGTAGCCGTTCTGGCCGGTGGCCAGCTCACGGAAGTTGCGGGCGGTCTTCGGGACGACGTCGTCGAAGAGCTTGAAGACGATCCGGCCGGCCGGCTCGTCGTTGATGGTGATGTCGAAGAAAACGTTGGAACTCATGCAGGGATCATGGCACGAGAGGCAGTCCGCCGCGCGCCGCCCCCTGAGGAGGCTAACCTCGGTGTCGGGTCCGGGCCTTCGATCCGGGCCTTCCACCGGGACAGGGGGCGGGCGGCATGCGGATCGGTGAACTGGCCCGGCGGACGGGCGTGAGCGAGCGCTCGCTGCGCTACTACGAGCAGCAGGGCCTGCTGGACGCCCGGCGCACCGAGGGCGGCCATCGGGAGTACCCGGAGGCCGCGGTGGACCGGGTGGTCCACATCCAGGAGCTGTTCGCGGCCGGGCTGCCCAGCCGCACCATCTACAAGATCCTCCCCTGCATGCGGGACTCGGACGGCGGCCCCAGCGAGACCGCCACCCCGATGCTGGTCGAGGAGCTCAGCGCGGAGCGGGCCCGGATCGACCGGATGATCACCGATCTGCTGCGCTCGCGCGAGGTGCTGGACGAGGTGATCCTCGACGCCTCCGGGCGGCCGCGCTCCGAGCCCGCCTGAGCCCATCTGAGCCCCGCCTGGGCCCGCTAGGCCGGCTTGCGGGCCAGCAGGTAGGCCTGCGGGGCCTTCTCCTCGGGCCCGGGCTCGCGGACCGTACGGCTGGCCACCGGCAGACCGGCCTCGCGTGCCAACTCCTCGACGTGGTCCGGCCGCAGGCGGCGGAAGTCCAGCGACACCGGCAGGTCGAAGGGCCGCTCCAGCCGCAGGGGCACGTCGCCGACCTGGAAGGCGAGCAGCAGGTGGCCGCCCGGGGCGAGCACCCGGGCGAACTCTGCGAACACCTCCGGCAGCCGCTCCGCCGGGGTGTGGATGATCGAGTACCAGGCCACCGCGCCGGTGAACTCGCCGTCCCCGAAGGGGAGATCGAGGAGCGAACCGACGACGAACGGCACCTCGGGGTGGGCCTCCCGGGCCAGCTCGACCATCCGGGGCGAGAGGTCGAGGCCCCGGACGTCCAGACCGAGCCGACGCAGGTGACCGGTCACCAGGCCCGAGCCGCAGCCGAGTTCGGCCACCTTGGCGTCCGCGCCCTCGGCGCGGACCAGATCGGCGAAGAGCGCCAGCATCGCCCGGTCCGTCGGCATGGTGTCCAGCGCGTTCCGGAAGCGGTCGGTGTACTCGGTGGCGATGGCGTCGTAGAACGCCCTGGTCTCGGTGAGGAAGTCCGGCTCGGTCATGACCCGGCACCCTACCCGCCACCGGAGGGCCGTAGCATCGGCATCCAACCAGCTTGAGGGGGAGGGCGGATGAGCCGGATCGGGGTCTACCTGGCGCACCCGCACCCGGGCAGCTTCAACCACGCGCTGTACGGCGCCGTGGTGGACGAACTGCGCGGGCGCGGCTGCGAGGTGCGGGCGCACGACCTCTACGCGGACGGCTTCGCGCCGCTGCTCACCGCCGAGGAGACCGGCACCGTGGCCGCCGCCGGTGCCACCGCCGACGCGCAACTCGCCCTGCACCGGGCCGAGGTGGCCAACCTGGACGCACTGGTGCTGATCCACCCCAACTGGTGGGGCATGCCGCCCGCGATCCTGACCGGCTGGGTGCAGCGGGTACTGGCCCCCGGCGTCGCCTACAAGCTCGGTACCGCCGACGGCGAGCCGGCCGGGCTGCTGCGGGCCGGCCGGGCACTGGTGCTGAACACCTCGGACACCCCCGAGGACCGGGAGCGCGAGGAGTTCGGCGACCCGCTGGAGCGGATCTGGGCGGCCTGCGTGCTCCCGTACGTCGGGGTCACCGACATACGGCGGACGGTGTTCCGCACCGTCACCGACTCCCCCGCAGCCCAACGCGCCGGGTGGCTGCGGCAGGCCCGGGAGCAGGCGGCCGCGCTGCTCAGCTGAGCGGCGGGAGTTCCAGCTCCGCCACCGCCTGGCCGCCGCTCAGCTCGCCGGTCGGGCGGAAGCC